>NZ_JBNPOJ010000002.1:0-187227 GCF_050315115.1 Peptoniphilus sp. SGI.035 | reverse complement strand
ACGAGTCTCCCCAATATTTAACATATAGCCTAAAAAAGAGAGACCTAAGCCTCTCTCTTTTCAGTATAGTTAGTTTTTAGTTCTAATTTTAAGCTTCCTTTTTAATTACATCAATTATAGAACCATCTCTGTATTCTACAACTGCAACTACTTCGTCAGAAAATTTAATTTCTTCAGGTTTTCCTGTTAATTTTTCTGCCATTTGTTGCAATTCTTTGATGTCTTTAACTTCAATTCCAGCTTCCTTAAATTTTTCGATTAAATCTTTTCTCTTTGGATTTACAGAAATTCCATAGTCAGTACATACTACATCAACAGATTCTCCCGGTGTACAGACAGTTGTAACTTTATCCATGATAATTGGATTTCTTGATCTTACAAGTGGTGCAAGAATTAATGACATTTTTGCTCCAGGTGCAGTATCTTGGTGTCCACCAACTGCTTGGTTAATAACTCCATCGGATCTAGTCATTACATTTACATTGAAGTCTGTGTCGATTTCAAGTGCACCAAGAAGGACAAAGTCAAGAGTATTAACTGCAGGAGTTGGATTATTTGGATTTGCATATGATGATGCTGTTTGCTCAAAGTGTTTTGGATTTTCACGAATTGATCTTGCTGCATCAAGGTCAAAGGATTGTGTATCGTAAATTCCATCGATTAATCCTTCTTCAAGCATTGTAACCATGTATCCAGTAATTCCGCCAAGTGCCATTGATGCCTTGATGCCGTCTTTTTTCATCTCTTCACGAAGAAGCTTTGCAACGGCAAGAGTTGATCCTGCTGCTCCAGTTTGGAACTTAAATCCATTTTTATAAAGTCCAGATGCCTTAATTGCCTTTACTGCATTATTTGCAATCAATAAATCTCTAGGATTGTCGTTAAATCTAATTGAGCCAGAAACAATTCCCTTTGGATCTCCAATTGCATCAACTTGAACTACATAATCAACATACATCATGCCAATTGATGCAGGAATATTTGGGAATGGTACAAGATTATCTGTTATTGCAATTACGCAATCGGCGTATTGTGCATCTACAATTGCATAACCAAGTGAACCACAAGCAGATTTTCCTTCTCTACCGTTTATGTTGCCATATTCATCACAAGAAGGTGCAGCAAGAAATGCTACGTCAATGTGAAGTTCGCCATCTTCAATTGCTCTTGCACGTCCTCCGTGGGAACGAATTATACAAGGTTTTTTAAGAATTCCTTGAGAAATCTTTTCTCCCAGTTCTCCTCTAAGTCCTGAAGACTGAATTCCAGTTATTACACCGGCTTCAATTAGGGGAATTAATTTGTCGTGGCATGGTGAAAGGGATGATGGTGCAAGAGTTAAATCTTTAATGCCCATGTCTGCAATAACTTGCATAACCATGTTTACAACATAATCACCATTTCTTAGGTGATGGTGGAAAGAAATTGTCATGCCGTCTTTAAGACCACTTTTCTTTACAGCTTCTTCGATTGAACCTAGTAGTTTACTTTCGTCTCTATTTCCATATCTGATTTTTGGTGAAGCCTTTTTGTCTGTTCTAAGATATTTGCCTTCGCCTTTAAAGGGAACAAGTTCACCAATGCCTTCAAGGTATTCAGGGATATCTCTTCCTACTGCATTTTTATTATAGTTCATCAATATCCTCCTTTTTTAGCACTCCACTAGCAACTGCAAGATCCAATACTCTTTGTGCTCCAGCTATAATTGGATAGTCAACCATCTTTCCGTCAACAGTAATAACTCCAGAGCCCTTTCTTTCGGCTTCCTTTGAACCTGCAATAATGCGAAGAGATTTTGTAATGTCCTTTTCCGTTGGTGTATAAACTTCATTTACAACAGCAATTTGTTTAGGGTGAATTACAGATTTTCCATCAAAGCCAAGATCCTTTATAAATTGAACTTCTTCTCTAAAGGCATCCATATCGTCGAGATTTGTATTAACTGTATCAAAACAAGCAATGCCTGCATTTCTTGCAGCTAGTACTATTTGACTTCTTGCTGCAAAAAGTTCCCAACCATGAGTTGATCTTTGTGTCTTTAAATTTGTAACATAGTCGGCAGCTCCAAGGGCAATGCCCATCATTCTAGGTGAAGCCTTTGCAATATCAACTGCATTTATTACACCAGTTGGAGATTCAATAGCTGCCATCATAAGAGTTTTGCCGAGGCATCCCATTTCTTCTTCGACTTCAGTTATTATTTCATCTACATCTTTTACATCTTGTGCCGTTTCTGATTTAGGCAATCTAATTACATCTACTCCAGCCTTAACCACTGCCTTAATATCTTCACGTCCAAATGGTGTGTCAAGGGAATTAATTCTAACAACAACTTCAGTCTTTCCATAGTCCAAAGTTTTAAGTGCATTGTAAACTAAAAATCTTGCCGCATCTTTTTGGTTGATACTCGTTGCATCTTCAAGGTCGATCATAATTGAATCAGGGCCATAAATATGAGCATCAGTAATATTTGCAGGGTTGTTACCTGGAAGAAACATCATTGTTCTTCTTAATCTTTCTTTCAAAATATCAGCTCCATTTATATTCTGTACTTTCAGCTGCTCTAAAGCATGCTGCTTCTACTCTTGCTCTTATTGTGTAGTCAAGGGCTCCCTTGTCTACTGCAGTAACTTTTGCATCCTTAATATCTAACTTTTCTAAAGTTTCTCTTATAACTTTTTCAATTTGTTTGCCAAATTGTTTTTTCACTGAACTTTCAAGTTCAATAGAGATGCCTTCGCCATCGTCAACTGTTATTAAAATATCATTTGACTCGAGAGTTCCAGCCATTGCTTCCTTTTTTAGTTTCAAAAATATCCCTCCTACTACATGAGTGATCCAAAGAGTATTGAACCTATTACAAGTATAATTCCTCCACCAAGTCTTGATGAAAGTTGAGCATAACTCATAAGTTCCATTCTATCGGCTGCTCCAAGAACAGCGATATCTCCAGAACCACCTCTGTTAGCCATACATAGTCCTGCTGTAACAGCAGAGTCTACAAAGTAGAATCCTACAAGGTGGCCAACAAGTCCTGAACCAATTATAGCGCCTATTACAATTAAAAGTGCCATAATAACATTTCCTATAGTTATTGCAGCTACAAGCTCGTGTAAATCAGTTTCAACACCTACGCCAACCATTACTAAAATTACAATATTTTTAGTAAAGAAAGACTGAACTTCCTTTGCAGCTTGTCTAAGTGAACCTGGAATAATTCCAAGACCATTAGCAAGGGCAACTAAAATAATCATAAAAGCAAAAGGATGAATTGGAACTGATGGAACTAGTGGGTCCCAAATTTTATCTGCAATAAGTCTTCCCAATTGATAAAAAGTAAGACCCATTAAAATTGCTCCTGTGTAGTCCTTTAATTGTGTAGTGAATTTTTCTTCTCCCTTACCAATTTCTGGGGCAGATCTCATAAGAGTTTTCTTATCACCAGTAAGCTTTGGATTTTTTTCTCCAATCTTATTTAAAAGACCACCAGCAATTATTGCAAAAATATTTGCGATAGTAAGAATTGAAATTGCAAATCCATAATAATTTGCTGCAGCATCTCCAGTAACTCTTTCATAAATTTGACTTAATGGAACTGCACCTGCACCATTACCTCCGCCCATTACTGGAAGAACGTATTTTAAAACAGTGTTTGCAGGAGAAACTCCAAAGAAAAGTCCTCCAATAATTCCAAGAACTGCTGCACCAACAACTCCACCTAAGATTGCTGGTATATAACCTGCAAAAGACTTAATCATAAGCTCTCTATTTAGTCCAAGAAGTGAACCAGTGATAAGCATTATGATAAAGAAGTTTAAAACTCCCATTGGTTTTGAGTTTACAGATGAAATAAGTTCAACATATTCTTCAGGAATTACCTTGTAATAACATAAAACTGCAGTACCTAAAAATGCAAGAACAAGTCCACCACCAACATAAGTGTTCCAAAATGGAATTACCTCACCAATTTCATATAAAATTATACCTATTGCGAACATTAGGGCAACTCCACCCGCTAAATCCTTTGACAAAACTCCCAAATAAGTTGCTATGAAAACAATTATTGCTAAAATTAATAGCATTGGAAGGTTAAGTCCAAAATATTTTTTCTTCATAAAAAACCTCCTTTTTTATATATCTTTATAATACCCCAGAAACATACTCTTATTCAATAAGCAAGATTTCCATTTAATTGCTTCTTTGTAACAATTATATTGTAAGTTTAACAAAATAATTTTGTGATAACGCTTCTAAACATGTAATAAAATTAAAAAAAAGCAAGTCTAATACTCACTTTTCTTTAAATTTATTAGGTTGTTTATTTTTAAAAAATCCCAAGAAATTTTTTATTCTTAGGATTAAATAATCTTAGATATTATCAATAAAGTTTTTACAATATTAAATTAAAGTTTTAAAATCTCTAGCACTCTTTCTTCGAGTTCCTTTATATTATGTCTTTCTTCTTTTATGCAGGTTCTTGCCACATCCCCGCAAATTATGCACTTTCTCTCGGGAAGTCCCAAGCTTGCTCTTGAAATTTGTGTAAAATCTTTGTCGTAAATATCTATGTCAAGAAGTCTTCCGCCAAGATTTTTTTCTTCAAGATCTATCATCTTTTTCTTTACAAATTTTCCGTCGCAATCAATGGTGGCAATATATTCCACTCCCGTCTTTAGATCATTGTATTCTTCCTCATAAATATTAATATTATTTTCTTGCAAAATTTTTTTTATTTTTTTTACATAATCTTTGTGAAACTCCACTGCTTCTTTAAAATTTTTTTCTTCTCCGGGAATATTTAGCATAAAGGAAAGCACTGGTGAATTAAACTTTTCCGTCAGATCCTTTATTTTGTAATATCTTTTTTCCTTCGCATCAAGCATTTTTTGCATACGCACTATCTTAGAGTCTTTCATTTATTATTCTCTGCCCTTCATCAGATTTTAGTGCCTTTATTGTGGCAGCTGGCAAATACTTATAGGCTTCTTCAAAGTTTCCTTCCTTTAGAAGTTTTCTTACTTTTGATGCAGAGATGACTTCCTCATCACTTTTTAACCTATCGATTTCCACTAACTCGACTCCATAATTTGGCAAAATTTTTTTCATAGTATCGTTATAATTTTTGGTTACAATGTCTATGTCTTCTGTACCCACAAACCTTTTTTTAATATTCAATGCCTTTGCGAAGTATCTTCCAAAAATTTTCGTGTCGAGCTCTGAGTATGCCTTTAAAATGGTTTTTTCATCCTTGTAAAAATATGTTGGAAAAGTGTTTTTTGAAATTATGTAGTCGTTGCCCGGATGCAAGATTACATCGTCAAATTTATCCACTTCTTCTTTCACAATTTTATACCTAAATTCATAGGGGAATGTTGAGCCATCCTCTTCCACCATAAAGATGTGAAGAAGATCCGTAAATTTTCTCGCAGTCTCAATTAAATATAGGTGTCCCTTAGTCATTGGGTTTGCATTTATTACCATGGCTCCAGATTCTCTATTGTCGCTAATATTTTTTAAAATACAATGGAGCTTTTCAATTTTGTTATCAAGTAGTGCCACATCTTCTGTTTCTTCCACTAAAGAAAATCCAAAGTCAGAAAATATTTTTATATTCTTTGGCTTTGTAAAAATGAAAAGATGCTTGTTCCCCACTTCATATTGGTGATTCAAAAGTCTTGTGATTATGGCATTGGTAATTCCCATGCCCTGATAATTTTCGTCAATGGCAAAGCATTTTAAAACTCGTCCAGATGATGATCCTGTGCCAACAATTTTATCGCCATCTACGGCTATAATTGTGTATTCAACATCCTTCTCGTAGTCTATATCAAATCTTTTTAAAAACTTTTCAACTTCCTTTTTCTCAAAGTGCATTACTTCTTTATATCCAATCAATGTAATCCTCCAACAGATAAAAATAAAGAGTCAAAATTAAAAAATCAGCACAACCGCCGGGACTTAAATTTCTCCTTTTAAACTCCTTATTTATTTTTTCAATCTCCATCATTCCGCAACTTGTCTTGTAAAGTTTATTTGTCAAGACATAATTTGCACTTTCCTTCAAAAATTTAAGACCTTCAAGCCCTCCTCTCTTTATAATATTTGAATCTTCAATAAAAGACATATAATAATAAAGAGTTCCCGTAAGAGCGTAGTCAAAATTTACACTTTTTTCAACTTCCTTTAAAAATTTTAGACCCATAAGAGCCTTTGAAAAACCTTCTTCTGCTTCTTCCCTTATTCCCTTTACCCCGTATTTTTTATAGTTTTCTTCGCCATGACTTGTGGCAATTTTTTTATTTAATTCTCTAGTAATTCCACGGTTCAAATAGGAAACTCTTGAAATAACTTTTTCATAGGAAAAATTTTTTCTTTTTATTTCAATAGCTGTTGCATAGACCATAAGTCCCAAGGAAAAAATAATTCCCTTGTGAGTGTTGGCTCCATGCGTGGCATCCTTCATCTTTTTTTCGTAAATAATTCCAAATTTTCTAAGTTCATCGTAATCTTCACCAGATGATTTTTCGCCAAGTTCGTAGGCAATTTTAAAATAATCGTGTAAGACCAATGCTGAATTTAAAAAATCTATATAATCCATGTCTACATGCGCACCAGTATCTAACAATGTTACAAGCCCTGGCTTCGGGCTAAGTGACACTTCGTAGATTAACGCATAAGTTGAGAGCTTTGCAATAATATTTGAATTTAACATAATCCCTCCGCCTTCATTATAATAAATAAAAAATTTTTCATCTACCTATTATTTTGCAAACTCTCATTATTTTATTTGTGAAAGTATTTACAATTTAACATAAAAAAACCGAGGTCGCCCTCGGTTTAGTTTATTATTTTAAATTTTAATTTTTAATCTCAAAATTTAACTAAAAGATTACTTAATTTCAATCTTTTTATTTTTCTTTTCTTCAGGTTTTTTAGGAATAATAATTTCCAAAATTCCTCCCTCTAATTTTGCAGACATATTTTCTTCGTCCACATCTTTAAAGAACATTCTTCTAACCATTTTTGAAGACTTTCTTTCTCTATGAATGTAATTTTTTTCCTTATTTTCTTCATTAACTTCTTCATTCTTTTCAGCTGAAATTGTAAGATTGCCTTCCTCAAAGTCAACATCAATTTCATCTTTATTGAATCCAGGAAGTTCTGCTTCTACCTTATAATCATTTTCTTCGTCAATTACGTCAACTTTAAAAGTTGCAGATCTTATTGCCCTTTGTGGTGTAAAATCGTCATTAAAGAAAGAATCAATCATGTTGTAAAAATCATCAAATCTTGTATCTCTTAAATAATTTTTTTCATATGGTCTAATACTCATTTAAAACTCCCCTTTTTTATTAAATTATTAGCAGCCTATTAGCTCCTCTGCTAACTATCTTTAGTATAAACCAAAGGTCAAAGAATGTCAATATTATTTTTTGACTTTTTTTGACTTTTATTAAAAATTATTTTCCAAAGATTTTTTCAAAAAATGACTTCTTTTTATAAGGATTTTTTAATTCTATCCAATCAAAAAATTCGTCAGTATATAATCCAATATTGACTGCACCGTGGACGCTATTTACGCAAACTTCTTGTGGCAATGCGTCTGCATAAATTTGTGCTGTACTAGTTCCATAATATTTATCATTTTCATTTAATTTTTTAATATTGTAATAGATATGTCCCGTATCATCATCGTACACAAAATCATTTTTAGAACCTAAGTAAAGATTTCTCCAATTTTCTTTGTTGGTTTCACTATCGTCGTTGTATTTCTTTTCTGGAAAATATCTTGGCAGTGGCATTTCTGCTTCTTCATAAATTTCTTTAAAAATTTCTCTGGAATTATATAAAAAATCAAAGCCGCTTTCTTCTGTATAATTGTCCCATTTATAATCTGAGGAGCTTTCTAGCCTCTCAGCCATTCTAAAGCAAAAATCCAAAAACAATGTATTGTCTACATTTTCATAAATGTTTTTGAAAAATTCCTTGGCTTCAGAATTTTTTGAGATTTCTCTATCAATTATTAAATAATAACTTCTTCTCCTAGCTTCTTTTGGCAGTGAATAAGATTTTGTATTAGTTGTTCCTATAAAAATTGGATAGGGTTCCTCACTTCTAACACAAAGATTAGAAATATTTACTATAAAATCTCTTCCATAATTTGTTTTTGTGAAAAAGTCACTGTCGATTTCATCTACTAGTATTGGATTTACATTGTTCTCACGAATCCAATTTTGAATAGTATCTAGTCTTTCTCTTTTTGCCTTGTTTTGCGATTGACCTAAGAGTGCTTCCCACTGATAATAGTCGCCTTTATTTATTCCCGTAAGTTTTGACATTATAGAGAGTAGAGATGATTTTCCACTTCCTGCATCTCCGCCAATTATAATAAATTGAGGTATGTCCAATCTATTTTCTTCAATTTCAAGTTTTCCCCTTAATTCTTGAATAAATGGACCAGTAAAAGTACATAGCAAACTTTCAAAAACTCTTTTTCCATAATCATCTGTATATCTATTTGAATATTTTTCAAATCCCTTTATATAATTATTTAAAACTTTCAAGGCGTCTACTAATTCTTCTTTACTCGCTCTTTTTCCAAAGGGAATACTTAGATTCTTATCGAGATCAGATATGATGAAAAGTCCAGTTTTATTATTTTTTGTGTTTCGCAAATCAGGTCTATTGTAAAGTCCATATCTTTTTATATTTTTATTTGCTTCTACCTTTTTTACAATAATTTTCTCTACTTTTTGCTTAACTTGCTTTGTAATTATACTTTTGCTTTTTATTTCTGGTGTTTTTTTCCTTTTATTTATAACTTCATTAACAATTTCATAGGCAACATCTTCTGCAATATTTTCTCTCTTTTTTTCATTTTTTACAACTTCTCTGTCGTCAGAAATATTGTCAATATCAGTAATAATTTTATCCTTACATACTCCTAAGGCTAATTTATTTCTCACATCGTCAATGATTTCTACGGCAGCTTTTTCTTTTATTTTCCCCAAATCATCATTTGAAATTATAAAAATTTCATCGGTATTTATTTCATCAATATTTTTTATATTTTTAAAATTTTTTGAATTTATTTTTTTTAGTTCACTTGGAATATAATCGCAGAGGACTTGAGACAAATTTTCTTCATAATACTTTTTATAGGTATTAAATAAATTTGAATCATCAAAAATTACAATATTTTCAAATTGAGAACTTTTGCTATCAAATGCTCTTTCTGATAAATTTGCAGATCCAAGTATAACCCGATTTTCCCCTTTATCATTCCACATTAGATAAAATTTTGAATGTATTATGTAAGTTGCGGATACCCAAATTTTTAAATTCCCTTTATCTAAATTGAATTTAGACTCCATGTCTAGCTCTTGATAAAATTTAATTGGAGCTCCTTCTATTTGCTCTAAAATCCTATGTTTTAAATGCTTTGCTAGTTCATTAATTGAATTTTTTACTATGTCATTGTCAATACCTATTACAATTTCTGAAGTTTCAAATTCCTTTAAAAATTCATTTACAAATTTAGAGGAAATAGAATAAGTTATTCCTAAAAAGTGTTTATATTTTTCTTTGTCAAAAATTTTTTCAATAGATAAGTCTTCTTCTTTTCCATCCTTTAATATATGTATAGTATTTATTTCCTTTAACCCACTGTCATTATCAAAAAAGCTTAAATTATTGTTTTCCATTTTCCCTCCTCAAGCTCAATGTTAATTTTAGCAAAAAAAGAGGGCGAACCCTCTTTTTTTAAAATTGTGTATCGTTGTAATTAGCTTTAAATACATAGAAATTTTGGTTAAGCTCTGTTATTATTTGTTCTTGATGACTCTTGTCCTTCGTGTCAACTACTACGCTTACTATCATTGAATCAATTGTGTCCCCAACTACGTCAATGTCTTGAGCAATTTTTACTATGTTTGCTCCTTCTTTTTCTAATAATTTTGTAATGCGTGTCATTTCGCCAGGTTGATCCTTAAGTTTAACCTTAAGTTCCATCCTTCTGTTAGTCTTGTAAAGACCCTTTTCAATAACTTTTGAAACTCTTGTTACATCAATGTTGCCACCAGAAAGTATGCAACAAACTTTTTTGCCTTTGTGGCTAAATTTCTTATACATTAAAGCTGCCACAGATGATGCTGCTGCTCCTTCTGTTATAATTTTGTTTTTTTCTAGAAGTGTAAGTATTGCTGATGAAATTTCTCCTTCCGTTACTAAAACTATTTCATCTACATATTCTTTTACTATGTCATAAGTTATTTTTCCTGGAGTTTTTACTGCTATTCCGTCCGCAATAGTTGATCCTCCCTTTACAGTTAAAATTTTGCCTTCTTTAATTGACTCATACATACTTGGAGATACTTTAGTTTGTACTCCAATTATTTTTACATTAGGATTAATGCTTTTTGCTGCAAGTGCAACTCCAGAAATAAGTCCGCCGCCTCCAATTGGTACAACTATTATGTCTACATCAGGGATTTTTTCTAAAATTTCTAGTCCTATTGTTCCTTGACCTGCAATAACTTTTTCATCATCAAAGGGAGCAATGAAAGTCAATCCTTCTTCTTTTGAAAGTTTTGCTGCATATGCTGCTGCGTCATCAAAAGAATCTTTAACAAGTTCAACTTCTGCACCATAGTTTTTTGTAGCTTGAACTTTTGAAAGTGGTGCGTGATAAGGCATACAGATAATTGATTTTATTCCTCTTTCAGTTGCAGATTTTGCCACGCCTTGTGCGTGATTACCTGCAGAACAAGCTACAACGCCTTTTTCTGCTTCTTCATCAGTAAGCGTCGCAATTTTGTTATAAGCTCCTCTTAATTTAAAGGAACCTGTGTCTTGCAAAACTTCAACTTTTAAATATACATCTTCACCTAAATTAGGCGCATAAACTACTGGTGTTTCTTTAATGTGACCCTTTAATCTTTCTTTAGCATCATAAATTTCTTTTACATCCATACTATTCTCCTTCTTTCTTGTGATGGATTATACTTACAAATTTATCATCTTCTAAAATTTTTCTAACCCTTTTTTCAAAATCCATACGACTCATCCAAATGAGTCTTTCGCAGCCAAGGCACTTTAATTTTATGTCGGCACCCTTTCTGACAATTTCCCATTTATTTTCACCACAAGGATGTCCCTTCTTTAGTGTTACAATATCTCCCAAATTATAATAAAGCATCACTATCCTCCTTTTGTATCAGTTTATTTCTAACAATTGGCATCTTAATATTTTCTCTTTGCATAGTTTTTAAAATTTCTGCCCTAATTGCATATTCAAGCTCATATTGTTCTCCCTGCTTTGTATAATAAACAAGAGTCATCTTGTATGAATCCTTAGCATTCTCAGTAACTCCCCAAAGGTTTGGTCCCATTACTATTCTTGTGTCATCTTTATATTTTTCTATCGCCTTTTTTATTTTTTCAGATACAAAATTTGGGTCGCAGGAATTATCAACATAAAAGTCAATTCTAGTCCTAACATTTGCCCTTTCCTTATTTGACACAATAGAAATGTTGCTATTTGGAATTATGTGAAGAATTTTTCCAAAATCTCGAACCTTAGTTACTCTAAGACCTACATCTTCAACAATACCTTCAATACCCTCTATCTCAACTAAATCGCCAACAGAATATTGATCTTCAAATATAATAAAAAAACCGTTGATAATGTCCTTAACTAAATTTTGTGCTCCAACGCCTATTGCCAATGAAAACACACCTAAAGTTGCAAGTATAGGTGCTATGGAAATTCCAAAAACGCTCATAATTATTGTAACTCCAATAAAAATTAAGGCTATTTTTATTATCCTTTCAAATAATTTTGTAATTGTAACAATTCTATTATAGGATCCCTTTTTCTTTATTTTATCTGAATTTAATTGTCTATTTATAAATCTATTGATAATTTGTAAAATAATAAAAATGCCAATTATTATTGCGGCGACAACTGCAAATCTTTGCCACGACCCTAATCCTGCAAAGGTAGACTGAAGTGCTGCATCAGCTTCGTTTGCAACAGTATTTGTATTCTTATCTAAATTCACTCTACACCTCTTTATAAGTAGTTTCTATTTTATTCTCATCGTCTCTCACTGAATTTGAATTTACAACGGAATATAAATTTAACTCGCCATTTCGAAGTGCACCTATTAAAAGCCCATTTATTTTTATTTTATCGAGAGAATATCCCAGTCTAGTGTAAAATTCACCGCGATTTCCTATTTCTCCACCGACATCACTAGGCCCATAAACATATATTGAACCAGATACATTTTCCATTTTGTTGACATTTGCAGCTATTATTTTCTTATCTCCAGGCTTTAGTGCATAATCGTACTTTGTAATAATACCTGAGTGAAGAAGATATGTGTCTCTTCCCTCAACTAATACATCAGAAATATTTGGAATTTTTTCCTCATATTTTTTACCTGCATCCATAAATCTGTACATTGACTTGTCAGTAAGAGCAAGGACAGATCTCTTGTCCTTTTTAACAAAAAACACTATCTCATGGTTTAACACTACACTTTTTTTATTTCCCTTGTGAAGAGAATAAAGTAGGGAACTATATCCACTGGCATCATTTTTTATCTCTGCAATAGATAAATTCTTGGGATCTAAAACATCGTGAGTTAAAATTTGATTTCCAGTTCTATAAATTTCTGTTAATGTAGAATCATTTCCCATTAAGTATAAAATTTCATTTTTTTCATCAATTATGTGAAAAATAATATTTGCATTTTCGTAGGAAATATTAAAAACTTCGCCCTTTACATCAATTGTAGAAAGAAGTTCTCCTGTTTCAGAGTACATTTGAACCTTACCAAGATCTTCTTCGTATAAAAAAGCATAATTATTTGCAAAAAAGACCTTTATATTTTCGTCTTCTCTCTGAATTTTTTTTATAATATTGCCACCTCTATCTGTGATGTATAAAACTGGGTCTGCCCACAAAAAAACCGACTTTGATGTAATACTAAAATCCTCTATTGGTTCATTAACACTCACACCTTTAAGTCTTACTATGGTTCTTTCCTTTGAAAAATTTTTATGATTAAAATATACAAATCCTAAAAAAAATATTAATAAAATTAAAATTATTGTGTGATTTTTCTTTAATTTCAAAATACCACTCCTGATTTCATTATACCATTTATACCTTTATTTTTACATTTTTTTGCAATTAAAAAAAGAGGCTTTGCACCTCTTTTCTTCTCCTATTTTAGATTTTTTTATTTAGGACCAATGCTCCTAAAAATACAAATATAAGCCCTAGAACAATATTTATTGTGAGTTTTTCTCCTAGAAACATTACCGATAAAATTGTTCCGAAAACTGGAATAAATAATTTATAAATGCCAAACTCACTTGAACTATGCACTTGTAGAATACTTGTCCAAATTGTAAAGCCAGTTGCTGATATAAAGGCTCCATAAGATAAAAGTAAAAAAAGTGTAAAGTCAAAGTTTACATTAGATTTATGTGTTAGTGCTCCAATAACTATAAGGGGAATTGCTCCAAGTAAAAACTGTGTGCCAGTTAAAATAAATGGATTTTGCTTTCTCCCGTATTTTCTTATTAAAACTGCGGCTAATGCGTTCAAAGTTGTTGCAATAAAAACAAATCCTTCGCCAGTAAATTTAAAGCGAAATCCTTCTACACCCTTTGCATTTGTAATAAGTATGCCAATTGAACCTATTATTAAAGCCAGCCCTTTTCGCTTTGTAAATTTTTCATCACTAATAAAAATAATGGAAATTGCTACAAGTATAAAGGCATTAGTTCCTTGTATTACCGCTGCAAGTGAGCCTAATGTGTTTGAAAGACCAATGTAGTAAAAAATATATTGAAACGTAGTTTGTATGGAAGATAAAATTATTATAAATTTAAAATTTATTTTATCTTTTTCAACTTTTTCTTTGTTAAAAATAAAGAAATATACATAAGTTAAAAGACCAGCCATAAAAAACCTTATGCCTGCTATTAAAATTTTTCCGCTGGGATCATTAGGTAAAATATTTGCATGAAGGTATGTCAACTTTATTAGTGGAATTGCAGAACCCCAAAGGAACATCACAAAAAGTGAAAGAATTATTGCCCACTTTTTTTCTTTAATTAAATTCATCATTACCTCTCAATGTAAAAAAGGAGGTCCCCCTCCTTTTCAATAATTTATTTTTAAAATTCTTCTATCTTTCGTCTAATATTTTCTTTTGTAAATCCAAATCTCTCAAAGACTTCAGGACCTTTTCCACTTGCGCCAAAGGTATCAATAGAAATTGCCATGCCCTTCATTCCAATGTACTTGTGCCATCCAAAGGATGAAAGTGCTTCAATTGAAATTCTCTTAGTAATACTTGAAGGAAGAATTTCTTCTTTATATTCAGAACTTTGTCCGTCAAAAATTTCCATAGAAGGCATTGAAACTACACGAACGCCCTTTAGTCCATCTGTTGCATCCAGTGCAAGAGAAACTTCAGAACCTGTTGCAATTACAATTTTTTCAAGTTCGCCTTCTTCTTTCTTTATTATATAAGCACCCTTCTTGATGTCTCTTGAGGAGTTTTCAAGTTGTGGCAAATTTTGTCTTGAAAGTGCAAGTACAAAAGGTGTGTTCTTAGAATTAAAAGCGAGGTTAAGTGCTGCTGCAGTTTCTCTTCCATCAGCTGGTCTTAAAACAACTACTCCTGGAATTGACCTTAACATTGCTAAATGTTCAATTGGTTCATGAGTAGGACCATCTTCTCCTACTCCTATGGAGTCGTGAGTAAAAATGTAGACATTAGGAAGATTCATAAGAGCGGCAAGTCTAATCGTTGGTTTTAAGTAATCGCTGAAAACTAAAAAAGTCGCTGCATAAGTTCTAAGTCCACCGTGCAATAACATTCCATTAGTAATTGCTCCCATGGCATTTTCACGCACACCGAAAGTTAAATTTCTGCCAGCTCTATTTTCTGCTGTGAAATATTCTTCCTCCTTTAAAATTGTCTTGTTTGATGGACCTAAATCTGCAGATCCACCAAAAATATGGATGTTTTCCTTTGCAATTTTATTTAAGACTTCTCCAGAAACGGCACGAGTTGCCATGTCCTTTTCAAAGGAATCATAATAAGAATCCTCTAAAAGTTCCTTCTTTTCAAACTTAAAGGAATTTTTGTAATCTTCATATTCTTTTGGATATTTTTTCGCATATTCTTCTTCGATTTTTTTCTTTTCAGAAGCTTTTCTTGTATTTTCTTCAACAATCTTTTGGAAATGCTCTTTTACATCATCTAAAACGCAAAAGTCTTCATCAGGAAGTCCAAAAAATTTTCTAGTTTCCCTTCTATTTTCTGCTCCTAGTGGTTCGCCATGAGCCTTAGCAGAATCTTCTCTAGGTGAACCATATCCGATTTTTGTCTTTACTTCAATAAGTGCTGGTTTGTTTGATTTTTTAGCTTCTTCAATTTTTTCATTAATTTCATCTAAATTATTTCCATCTTCAACTAGGAAAGTATCCCATCCAAGTGCCTTATATCTTTCACGGACATTTTCAGAGAAAGCCAAATCAGTTGACCCTTCAATAGAAATTTTATTTGAATCATAAAGTACAATTAATTTGCTTAATTTTAATGTTCCCGCAAGAGATGATGCCTCGTTGGAAATTCCTTCCATTAAACATCCATCGCCTACAAGGGCATAAGTATAGTGGTCAACTAGTTTTAAATCATCTTTATTGTAAATAGCTGCGAGTTTTTCTTCTGCAATTGCCATACCAACTGCCATGGCAATACCTTGACCTAGTGGACCAGTAGTTGCTTCCACACCCTTAGTGTGGCCATACTCAGGATGTCCCGGAGTTTTTGAGTCAAGTTGTCTAAAGTTCTTTAAATCATCAAGGCTTAGACCATAATCAAATAAATAGAAAAGTGAATACAAAAGAGCAGAGCCATGTCCCGCAGACAAAATAAATCTATCTCTATTTTCCCAATCTAAATCCTTAGAATCTCTTACTAAATGATTTTTAAAAAGTGCATAAGCCATTGGTGCTGCACCAAGTGGTAGACCAGGGTGTCCTGAATTTGCACTTTCAATTTGATCAACTGACAGCATTCTTATAGTATTAACTGCTTTATTTTCGATGTTCAAAATTCCACTCCTCACTCAACTGAATTTTTATCTCTCATAACTGCGAACAAAAACTTTGGCAAATCAATTTGTCTTTTAATCCTCGAAGGGTTTTTTAAAAGTCTATAAAGCCACTCTAATCCAAGCTTGATAAAAATCTTGGGAGCTCTATTTGCCCTTCCCGATAAAATATCAAGGACACCGCCATTGCCAATAATAACTTTTGCCTTAATATAATCTTTAAATTCCTCAATCCACTTTTCTTGACGAGGAAAGCCAAAACCAACGAATACAATATCAATATCCTTACTGTTAATCTCTTCAATTATTTTCTTTTCTTCACTAGATGTTTCGCCATCTATCCTAGAATTGAAATAGCCATTGTGAAATCCTGCCACATTAGCATTTTTATACTTCTCGTTGACTGACTTTGCAGCATCCTCTGCCACGCCTTCCTTGCCACCTAAAAAATATAAATTTAGTCCCATTTCATCTGCAAGTTCCAATAACTTAATGGAAGTGTCAAAGCCCGTAACTCTTTCCTTTAATGGTTTTTTCCTAATCTTTGATGCATAAATAAGACCAATGCCATCAGCTAAGACTAAATCCCCTGAATTAACTAAATGTCTAAGATTTTCATCTCTTTTAGCCGCCATGACGATTTCAGTATTTGGCGTGTAAATTTTTTTAAGACCATCTGACTTTAAAAAGTCCCTTAAAATATTTTCACACTCTTTATTATCAATATTAAAAATTTCAACTCCAAAAATTTTTATTTTTTCCATAAATATCTCCACCATAAGTTTATCACATAGACACTTCTATTTCTATAAATAAAAACTCAAAAAAAGACTACCTCAAAAGAAGTAGTCTTTAGATATGTATGCTGTTCAATTATTTCATCGCCAAACTAACCTTTACTGCAGCGTCTATCTCGTCCATAACATCCTTGTCGAATTTACCGATTTTCTCCCTCAACCTTTTTTTATCTATGGTCCTTAGCTGTTCCATTAAAATTACAGAATTTTTTGGAAGTGGAACATCTTTAGCCCTTACATTAACATGCGTTGGTAACTTCGCCTTGTTAAGTTGAGATGTAATTGCAGCAACAATTGTAGTAGGCGAGTATTTGTTTCCAATGTCGTTTTGAACAACAACTACGGGCCTTACTCCTCCCTGTTCTGAACCAATAACTGGCGACAGGTCGGCATAAAATATATCCCCTCTTTTTATCATCATATTTTTTCACCTTTTAAGGCAAGAGAGATTTTAAAGATTGATCTATGAACAATCCTAGTATTATTTTAACACAATTTTTATTATTATACTCAAATAATAGGAATTAATTTTATTTTTTACAAATTTTTAATAAATCTATTATAAATACATAGGTATTACAAAATTTATTGCAATCATAATCAATAAAGGAATTGTGTATTTTTTTGTTTCTTTTAAATTATATTTTGTTCCTCCTGGTAGGTAGTGAACAATTGCCGGTGCAAAAACCATTAGATACCAAAGAATTTGAGTATAAATAGGCCCTCTAAGCCTGTGAAAAAATTTTGCCACTCCAGTGAGTGCACAATATGTATAAATAAGGTCAAGGGCAAATAAAACTATAAAAAGTATTTTTCTACTTTTAAACATAATAACTCCTTTACATTGACATTCTAACCATGCTAATTGTAAATAAAATTAAAACTACTACATAAATACCCATGGCTATCTTGTATCCCTTACTCCAATTGTCCCTTTCTTTTTTTATCCAAATCAAATTGAAAAAGATAGCTAATAATCCAACCCCTGCTATTATCATTGGACTCTTATGATTTTTCACAGAATTAGATATTATTGTTGTGGCAAAAATATTTAATATTAACCATAGAGCTTTCACTTTAAATTGATAAGATTTCATATTATATTCCTTTAATATCTCCCAACATCAACAACATCATACATTACTATATATCTATTAGCTCTATGATTAAATATACAATATCCTTCGTAGTAAATTTTTATGCCATGATTCATTAAATACGTTTCGTTTTTATTTTGTGACGCCTCTATCCAATCACTTACAGTCGATAAAATAGGTGCTGCTATTTGCCCAAGAGTTATGCCTACGCATCCCACTATAGCGGCTGTAAAATTCGCAGCACTTACTGCATTACCAACATAACTTACCAACTGATAATAAGTTATCCTGCTTGGTGCTTTATAATAAGAAGCATTTGGATCACAATCTAAAGAACTATATGTTCTTGAATAAAAAGACATTTCATTTGAATCTTCTTTATACTCATTTTCTAACTCAAAAACTTTATTAGTAAAAGAAGAATATAATTGTCCTGAAATTTTATCATATCTAAACTCGCCTATGATATTTCCTTCTTCACTTTTTACATAAACATTTCTGTAATCATCAGATTCATCAACTTCTATATAACTTTTTACTCCGTCCTCTACAACTTCTAAGGTATTACTATTTTTTAATTCAATATTAATTCCTTCATTTTCACTTCTTGCAAAAATATTCATTGGAAAATTAATAATTAGCATTCCAATTATAAGTAATAAACTTATTGATTTTTTTAATTTTTTCATGTGATCATCTACTTAAGATTTAGATAACGTTATCTTAATTTCATATTACTCCTTCACCTTAAAAAAATCAATATTTTTTTCTTCATTCAATTAAATTGAAAACCTTATCTAAATTTTCTATTATATCCCTTGCCCTTAGGCTCGTCTTTGAATTTTTCTTCGCATAAATATCTCCAGAAAGCCCATGAACATACACTGCAAGTTTGGCTGCATCAAATAGAGAATAATTTTTCATAAAGGCAGAAATTATCCCAGTCAAGACATCGCCTGATCCTGCCGTTGCCATGCCAGAATTCCCTGTATTATTTACATAAATTTCATCGCCCTTTGTAACAATTGTATTATGCCCCTTTAAAACTAAAATGACTTTATGTTTTTTTGCAAAATCAAAGGCAACTCTCTCGCGATTATTTTTTATTTCATCTAAAGATAGTCCCGTGAGCCTTGCAAACTCTCCTTCATGTGGAGTTAAAATTGTTGTAAAATCCTCTCTCTCATCTAAAAGCTCTAAATTTTTTGACAAAATATTTAGTCCATCGGCATCTATCAAGAGATTTTTTTTCATTTTTATTACTTTTTTAAAAACAGCTTTTGCATATTCGCCAAGACCCATGCCTGGACCCATGGCTACGCAGTCAAGCCCTAATAAAAATTTTTCCATTTCATCTAAGTTAGAAAAAGTTTTTGCAATGGGCTCTAGGAATTTTATAGACATAAGGTCAAAAATTTCTCCTGGCACAATATTATACACAAGACCTGCTCCTGCTTTTAGTGCTGCATTTGAAGATAGATAAGATGAACCTGTCATGCCAAGAGAACCTCCTATTATGGCTATTTTCCCAAAGTCGCCCTTGTGTGTGTCCTCTTCTCTATTTTTCCAAAGGGATTTTATTTTTTCATCTAAAATTATTTTTTCTTCCATACTTTCAGTAAATTTTTCGCAAGCTAATTTTGCAATTGCAATTGCGTAATTCCTCTCGTGGCTAATAGATAGATAAAATTTTTGGTCAAAAACTTCTGCATAGGGTGTATCTTTTATGTATTTTATCTTTATATCGTGAAAGGAAATTTTGCCTATGCCAGTAGTCATTGCCTTTGAAACTGCTTCCTTTGCCGCATACATCCCTGCAATTCTCTCGTAAGGGTTTTTTCTTTTACTTATTCTTTCTATTTCATCTTCGTTAAAAACTTTTTGGAGAAAATTTGCGTGCTCCTTTATTACTTTTTCTATTCGTTTTACTTCTACAATATCTATCCCAATCAAAGTTTCACCCCATTTGACAATTTATTTTTTTTCGATTATTATATCATAAATAGTATGAATATAAGACGGAGAAGATATACAGTAAGCGAAAGCTGAATTACAATATTGGAGTCTATTAATTTTTGAGGCCTCGGCGAAGAAAGGTGGTACCACGAATGCGTCCTTTCATCATGGGGCTCTTTTTATTTTTTTTGGAGGAATTATGGAAAATGTATTTGATGTTTTAAGCGAGAGAGGTTACCTAGATCAATGTACTTATGAAGATGAATTAAGAGAAATGCTAGGTAAGGAGCCTGTTACTTTTTATGTTGGCTTTGATGCAACTGCAGACTCACTAACTCTCGGCCACTTTATTCAAATTAGGGTAATGCAACATATGCAAAGAGCAGGGCACATTCCAATAGCTCTACTTGGCGGTGGAACTACAACTATTGGCGACCCATCTGGCAAGAGCGACATGAGAACTCTCATGGACAGGGAAACTATTAATTACAATGCTCAAAGATTTAAGGAACAAATTTCTAATTTCTTAGATTTTTCTGAGGGCAAGGGCATTATCGAAAATAACGCAGACTGGCTTTTGAAATTAAATTTCTTAGATTTCGTTAGAGAAATCGGCGTTCATTTCTCTGTAAATAGAATGCTACAATTTGATTGTTACAAAAACAGAATGGAACAGGGACTTACTTTCTTTGAATTTTCTTATATGCTTATGCAATCCTACGACTTCTTATATCTTTACAGAAAACACCACTGCAAGCTAGAAGTCGGCGGTTCAGACCAATGGTCAAATATCCTTGGTGGATATGAGCTCGTTAGAAAATTAGAAAATGACAAAGTTTATGCAATGACTTTTAAACTTTTAACTACTGCTGCTGGAATCAAAATGGGCAAGACTATGGCTGGTGCAATTTGGCTTGATCCAAAAAAGACTACTCCTTATGAAATGTTCCAGTATTTGAGAAACTGCGATGATAGAGATGTCATTAAATTTATGAAACTTCTCACAATGCTTCCTCTCGATAAAATTGCTGAATACGAAAAATTGGAAGGTGCTGAATTAAATAAAGCAAAGGAAGTTTTGGCTTATGAAGTTGTAAAGGATATTCACGGAGAAGAAGCTGCAAAATCTGCCCTCGATGCTTCACATTCACTTTTCGGTGGCAAAAAAGATTCTGATGACATACCTTCAACTGAAATGTCCTCAGATAAATTCAATGAACCTGTTGGGATTTTAAATTTAATGACTGAACTAGGTCTTATTAAAACAAATTCTGAAGGTAGAAGACTTATAACTCAAGGTGGAGTTAGCATTGACGATAAAAAAGTAAGTGATCCTAAGCTTGAACTTACTAAAGATGATTTCAAAAATGGCGAAATTATTATTCGAAAGGGCAAAAAAGTTTATCACAAAGTTATTTTAAAGTGAGGTTAATATGAATATAGAACCAAAAAAAGTTTTTGATTATTTTGAAAAATTATCACAAATTCCTAGAGAATCTGGAAAGGAAAAAGCAGTCTCTGATTTTTTAAAAAAATTTGGAGAAGATGCTGGCTATGAAGTTACACAAGATGAAAGTTTAAACATAATTATGGAAGTTCCAGCCACAAAGGGCATGGAAGATAGACCTAAAGTCATACTACAAGGTCATATGGACATGGTTTGTGAAAAAGACAAGGATTCAAATCACAATTTTGCAACTGATCCCATTGAATTAATAGTAAATGGCGACAAACTTCACGCAAATGAAACTACACTTGGTGCAGACGATGGAATTGGCGTTGCAATGTCAATGGCACTTGCAGAAGAAGAACATGGTCCTCTAAAAATAATTGTAACTGTGTCCGAAGAAACTGATATGCACGGAGCGAAAAATCTTGACGCAAAATATCTCGAAGGCAAGTATTTAATCAACATAGACTCCGAAGAAGAAGGAATTTTAACAGTTTCATCTGCCGGCGGAAAATTGCTACACTCAAAATTTAAACCTGAAATGGAAGATTTTTCTGGCGAAGCTTTTGCACTTAATCTACATGGATTTTTAGGCGGACACTCTGGAATGGAAATTGCAAACAACAAGGGCAATATGATTAAAGTTATTGCAGAAATTTTAAATAAATTAAGTTGTGCAAATTTAATTGACATAGACTGCGGTACAAAACAAAATGCAATCCCAAGAGAGGGAAAATTTTCTGTTGTATGTGATGAAAAAGAACTAAAAGATGCCACTGAATACGTCAAAGAAAAATTTAAAAATGTTGATGGAGAACTTATCATCGAATGTGAAAAAACTTCTCACAATGGAAAAGTTTTGACAGCAGAATCTAGTGAAAAACTTGCAAAATATTTACTAGAACTCCCAACTGGACCTCATTCCTTTATAAATGAAGCAAAAAAGGTTCTTGAATCTTCATCAAATCTCGCAATAGTAAAATTAGTCGATGGAATTGTAGAAGTTTTCGTATCATTAAGATTTGCAAGCTCATCACTTTCTGAAGAATTTGGGAAAATTTATCTAGACATCGTTAAAAAATATGGAGCTGAAGCAGAATTTATAAATCCATATCCTGAATGGGAATATAGAAAAGAATCTAAATTCAGAGAAATTGTAAAGAAAATCTACAAAGAAATGAAGGGCACTGAAATGGAAGAAGAATTTACTCACGGTGGTCTTGAATGTGGAGTGTTCTTTGAAAAAAATAGAGATTTAGACATTATTTCCATTGGCCCAGACATTAGTGGAGCTCACTCACAAAAGGAAACTCTTTCAATTTCTTCAACTAAAAGAGTATACGAACATCTTAAAAAAGTTTTGAAAGAAATTTAATAAAAAAATTATGGCTGTCACTTGACAGCCATTTTCTATTTAACAATATAAGAATATAAAATTTTTATATTCTTATATCTTTCTTTTAGTTTCATCGATATTTGCAAAAGTGCTGGAAATATAATAATCGTTAATTGTAATTAAACACTATAAAACTTAAAAATTTCTTTCTCATATAATCACTCTTTAATAAAACTAAAAAAATTTTTTATTACTAAACAAATTAAATTTAATACCATTGCTGCTATTAAACATATAATATACAACAAGCATAAATTCATAATCAATTTAAAATCAATTATACCCACTTGGCTATAATCTTCAGCTGTATATGCTGCCAAAAATATTATAAACAATAAAAAAGAAAAAATTAATATGAACTTTTTATTCATAAATAATCACCTCAAGTCCTGTATTTTAATTTTACAGAAATAGATTTTCTGCCAAACAAAATTTCAATTTTTACCTTTTAAAAACATCATAAATTATTACTCTTTATATTTTATCAAAAAAATCTACCTTATAAAATAACTCTTATACTATATGATAATTATTGTTTGTAAAATGTATCTACATAATGAAGACTTATAATCTAAAATCTACGTCTTCAACTAAATAATTTTTTTAAAAAAAGAAACCCCTAGAGGTTTCATATGTAAATTCAAATAATAGCTTATAGATTTTTTATTGCGATAACTTCGTTTTCGTTTAATATAAGTTGGTCAGTAAGTGCTTCAACAATTAATAGCCCTCTGCCATTGCAATTCTTTTTTGTACAGTCATATAGAGATGTGTCAAAATTCACACCTCTGCCCTCGTCTTTTACAATTATCTTTAAAGAATTTTCGTCTAAAAGTAATTTTAGACAAACTTTTTTGTTTAGGTCTTCTTCATTGCCATGCATGGCTCCATTTACAACAAGTTCATTTAATATAACTTTTATATCAAATAATTTTTCTTGGTCATCTATAAATGGGTTTAAATCCATTATCGCCGAATCCAAGAAATTTTTTATTAAAGATAAGTCGCTATTGACAAATCCCTTAAATCTATATAAAGTATCCATAATTCTCACTCCATTTATTAGAAAATACCCATTATCTTTTTATTTTAAACTTTAATTAATATGTGTGAATCTATTAATTTTAAAATTTTACTGTATTATATTTAGCAATTTGTTATAATGGAACTAAGCTTGTATTGCAAGTAATTTTATTAGGAGGAAGATCAAAATGAAAAAATATGAATGCACACTTTGTGGATATATATATGACCCTGAAGTAGGCGACGAAGAAAATGGAATCAAAGCAGGAACTGCATTTGCTGATCTACCAGAAGATTGGGTATGTCCACTTTGCGGAGCTGAAAAATCAGATTTCGAACCAGCTGAATAATTATATTAATGAAGGCAATATGCCTTCTTTTTTATGCAAAAGACGAGGTTTTTTTAATTATCCTCGCCTTTTTTTATTTTGGGACTTTTGCAACAGCCCCCTTTTTAATAAGTTTTAATTTAATTAATCTTCTTCTAAAATTTTTTTCCACTTGTCCAAACTGTCGAGTTCTTCTTTGGAAAGTTTTGGAAACTGTGGATTCATTTCTTTTAACTTTTCTAAAATTACTTCTGAAACTAAATACCTTGAAAACCACTTTTTATCTGCTGGCACAATATACCATGGCGCTATCTTTGTGGAAGTTTTTACAAGCATATCGTCATAAGCCTTCATATAATCGTCAAAATACTTCCTTTCAGTTATATCTGATGATGTGAACTTCCAATTTTTTTCTGGTCTTTCTATTCTCTCCATAAGTCTTTTCTTTTGTTCATCTTTGGAAATGTGGAGAAAGAATTTTACAATGGTTATTCCGTTGTTGGAAAGATATTCTTCAAAATTATTTATCTCTTCAAATCTTTTTTCCCAAATATCCTTAGTTACTAAATTTTTTGGAAAGGGTTGATCTAAAACTAAGTTGTGAACTCTTGACACAAGAACATCTTCGTAATGACTTCTGTTAAATATTCCAATTTCACCACGAGGTGGTAACTCCTTTGTAACTCTCCAAAGATAATCGTGATCTAACTCATTTTCACTTGGTTTTTTAAAGGAAGCTACCTTTGTGCCTTGTGGATTTACGCCAGTCATGATGTTTTTAATAAGAGAATCCTTCCCTGCAGCATCCATTGCTTGAAGTACAATTAATAATGACTGATTGTTTTCTGCGTAAAGTTTTTCGTGATATTCACGCATTTTTTCAATATTTTTAGGGATTAAAACTTCTTTTACTTCCTTTTTTTCTAACTTGCCTTTATAAGAAGTTGGAACTTCGTATAAATTTAATTTTTCCTTTTCTTTCACTAAATATTTTTCTGTATTCATTAGAACCTCGCAATTTCTTTAGAAAAGATAATTGACGCTTCAAGCATTTGAGTGGTAACTTGATGAGATGTGGCTTCAAATGTTTGGAAATCCAAAAGTTTTTTGTCGCTATAAAATTTTTCAATTTTCTTTGCAAAGGACTCTTGACCAGCTGGGTCAATTGTGTCATCATCTTCGCCATTGTATAGTACAATTGGTCTATCTTTAAAATTTTCTGGGCTATCCATTGGATTCATATCTAGGAAAAATTCATTAATCCTAAATTCATTTTCTTCAATTTTTTCTTCATTCTTAATTTTATTTAGATAATCAACAAGTGCACGCCAATTATTTATGCCATTATAAATAAATGCCATTTTTAAATCTTTTTTAAAATTGTAAAGACCCCCTGCAGTTATGGCACCCATGGAATGACCTCCCACTGCAATTTCATTTTCAGGATAATTTTCTTCTATAACTTTAAAAATTGAAGGTGCCTCTTCAATGTTGTGCATGATGACTTTTAAAATGTACTTCATCCCAATGTCCTTGTCTGTGTGGTCAATACCTATGTCATTTCTCTCGCCGTGGTATCTTGCATCGGGTAAAATTACTCTATATCCATAACTCGCAAAAATATTTCCGCGAAAAATTTGGTTTTCCTTGCAAGAACCCCAACCGTGATAAAAAACAATTGTCTTATTTGTTTTCAAATTGGGCTCAATAATTATAGCAGGAACATCTCCTATCTTTGCCCTATTTATATCTGAATAATTCATTTTTAAATACTCCATAATTCACCTCAATCTACATTATATTAAAATAAATACCCAATAAATTTTTTTGCAAATTTATTTTAAGCTTTTAAATTACGTGATATATTATTATTGGTGATACTTTGAAATACGAATTAAGTTATGAAGAAATTCATAAAATGATAAAAAACAAGGAAAAAATAAAATTTATAGACATGAGAAGTCCAAGGGAATTTAATGAAAATAAAATTCCTGGTGCAATTAATCTCCCCATACTAGACGATGAAGAACGAAAAATCGTGGGTACTACTTATGTAAAGGAAAGTGTGAAAAAAGCAAAATACCTTGGAATAAATTTTGCTAAGGATAAACTTCCCGCTTTCTACGAAAAAGTTATTGAGCTTACAGAAAAAAACGATCATGTTATAATTTATTGCTCTCGCGGCGGTTATAGATCCAATGTATTTTTTACATTTCTGCGTGCCCTTAACGTAAATGTAAAAAAATTAATTGGAGGATACAAGGCATACAGAAAATACATTAATGAGAACCTAGATAACTTAATTGCACAAAAAAATTTTGTGGTTTTGTGTGGCAAAACTGGTGTTGGAAAAACTGAAATTCTAAAAATTTTAAGCTCCAACTTTCCCGTACTTAATTTGGAAAAACTCGCAAGCCACAGAGGGTCAATTTTTGGTGGCATTGGATTAAATAATCAGCCTTCGCAAAAATATTTTGAATCTCTTTTATTTGAAGCCTTAGACAATGAGAAAAAAATTTTTTTCACTGAAGGAGAAAGTGCAAAAATTGGAAATATTCAGTTGCCAAAAATTTTAATCGAAAAAATTTCTTCTGGCAAAAAAATAATTATTGAAGATAAAATAGAAAACCGCATTGCAAGAATTAAGAGAGATTACAATTTATCCAATAAGGATGAAATTTACAAGGCCTTAATAGAAATTAAAAAATTTATTTCTGCTAAAAAAGAAAATATTTATTTAGAAAAATTTTACGAAGGTGATTACGACTTTTTGATTCGCGATCTTTTGTTAAACTATTACGACCCTAATTACAAAAAAAATTACAGCAAAGAGGATTTGCATTTAACAAATGATTCTGCTGTAATAAAAAATATTTTAAATTTTAAAAATTCTATTTAACTTCCCAAGTAGGTGGCGTAACTCCTCTTTCTCTTAAAAATTCATTTGCCCTAGAGAAGGGCTTTGAACCAAAGAAACCTCTATTGGCAGAAAGCGGAGATGGATGCACACCTTCTATTACAAGATGATTTTCATTGTTTATAAATTTTTTGCGAGCCTTTGCGTGATTGCCCCAAAGTATGTAGACAACAGGCTCTTTTTTTTCGTTGATTTTTTCTATAACTGCATTTGTAAAAATTTCCCATCCAATTTTTGCATGGCTCATTGGCTGATGTGCTCTAACAGTTAGTGTTGTGTTTAAAAGCATTATCCCTTCGTCTGCCCATGATTTTAAATAACCCGTCCTTGGTATTGGAAGTCCTAAATCTGAGTTAAGTTCTTTATAAATATTTTGAAGTGATGGTGGAATCATAACTCCATCTTTTACAGAAAAAGCAAGTCCATGAGCTTGACCCACATTGTGATAGGGATCTTGCCCCAAAATCAAAACCTTTAAATCTTTGTAAGATGTATAGTGAAAGGCATTAAAAATATCTTCAGCCTTTGGAAAAATTTCGTAATGTCTGTATTCTTCAATTAAAAGTTTTCTAAGGTCTTTGTAATAATCTTTTTCAAACTCCTCTTCCAGAATTTCTTGCCAATCGTTTTTAAAAATTCTTTTCACCAAATCATCTCCTGAAAAAATCAAAAATGCTCTTCTTTAGCGTTGGGTCTATTAACTCTTCAAGTTCCTTCCTACTTTCATTTGTGGAAAAAATTACAAGCCTATCGCCCTTTTCGATTCTCGTGTTGCCCCTTGGAATTACTGCCGAATTGT
Organism: Peptoniphilus sp. SGI.035; assembly: GCF_050315115.1. Lineage (NCBI taxonomy): Bacteria > Bacillati > Bacillota > Tissierellia > Tissierellales > Peptoniphilaceae > Peptoniphilus > Peptoniphilus sp. SGI.035. The sequence goes on along the minus strand of NZ_JBNPOJ010000002.1, from coordinate 159,317 downwards.
CATATCTAATTATTCCTCCAATAATAATTTCTCTGTGAAGATTAATTTCAGATAATTTTTTGCCAATGTAAATAAAATCGTCAGGGATTTTTATTTCGTAAACTTGTGCCTTGCCTCCAAACATATAATTTATTGAAACCTTCATATCCGTATTAATGGCTTTAATAATTTCATTTGCCACAATGACTTTTGGATCAATAACTCTATAAATGCCAAGGCTTTCCAAAATATTGTCGTAATTATTGTCATTTTGTATAATTATATTTTTTGAAATCCCATGATTTCTCGCCATAAGTCCAAGAACGATATTTAGCTCGTCGGAATCCGTCATAGAAATAAAAGCTGCGTCCTTTGAAATATTTTCTTCTATAAAAATTTTGTCGTTTTTTAAATTTTTATTTACAACAAAGGCTCTATTGAGTTTTTTTCTAAAGTCTTCAAATTTTTCTCTATTGGGTTCAATTATTTTTAAATTTACATTTTCAAGATTAGAAATAATCCTGTTAAAAGTCATATCGCCAGATGCAATTACTACATCTCTTACTTCTTCTTTTTCCTTTATCTCAAAGTGAGAGTACTTAAAATTTCTAATATCTCCTGAAAGTCCCATTAGATACATATAGTCGCCACTTTTTAAAATAGTTTCTCCGTCAGGAACTATTAAATCTCCCTCTCTAAGTATACCAACAACTAAAATTGTCGAAAGAGAGCCAATGTCCCTTATTTTTAAATTTTCAAACTCTTCGTCCATGTCGATGTAATGACCTGTAACTTCTATTTTTCCCTTGCCAAAATAATCTGCTTCATAATAGTTAGAACTTCCAATTAATTTTGTAGCAAGTTTTGCACACTCAAGACTTCTGTTAAAAATATTTACAACATTTGGAAGAGAATTTTTTATAATTCCAATTTCAGAAATATTTTCCATTTCATCAAGACGCAAAATTATTTTTACATTGAGATTTTTAAAAATTGATGCCATTATTAAATTTGTCTTATCGCTGTCCGTAGCTATAATTGCATAATCATAGCTTTCTAAGTCCATTGTCAAGACAAAATTTTCATCTAGTACGTCGCCCCTAATTTTCGTCACAGTGTTTGTGATTTTTTCAAAATTTAACTCATCTCTATCAACTACATCTATTTCAAATTTTTCTAAGCTAAGTGTATTTGCAATTGTGGAGCCAACTTTTCCCGAACCTATAATTAAAATTTTCATTATAATTTAATAATATCCTTTCTATGTCTACCCTTTGAGAATAATGCCAAGATCGTAAAAAATTCAAGTCTTCCAAGAAGCATAAGTGCGCTAAAATATATTTTTAAAAAGTCACTGTAAAAATAAAAGTTTTTTGTTGGACCAATCTCTCCAAATCCTGGTCCTACATTTGAAAGTGTAGTTGCAACTGAAGAAAATCCCGTTATAATATCTGTTCCGGAAAGTGTAACTATGCCCGTTGAAATTATTGCAATTACAAAATAAGTTCCAAGATAGGCATTTATTCCAAGGACAACTTCATCAGATAAAGTTTTTCCATCGCATATAACGGGAAGAACTGCCTTTGGATGAGTTGCCCTTCTCATTTCTCTTCTTATCAATTTTAATAGAATTGAAATCCTAATAATTTTAATCCCTCCGCCAGTTGAACCAGCACATCCTCCAAAAATCATTAGAATTAACAAAATAAATTTTGAAAAACTTGGCCACAAGTCATAATCTGCGTTGGCAAAACCTGATGTAGATGATATTGATGTAACTTGGAAGGCTGAATCTCTAAATGCTAATAAAAGTGAACTATAGCCCTTTGAAAATAAATCCAGAGTAATTAAAGTAATTGATACCACTGTAATTAAAATCCATAATTTTAACTCATCATTTTGAAAAACTTCTTTGAATTTTTTTCTTGAAATTAGTGCATATATAGTAAAATTTGTTGAACTTAAAAACATGAAAAATGCAAGAATAAAGTGAACTGCATTGCCCTTATAAGACATAAAGGAATCGTTGTAAGATGAAAATCCACCAGTGCCAAGCACTCCAAAAGTGTGAACAAAGCTATCAAATACAGGCATACCTGCAATTTTTAAACAAGTAAAAAGTGCAACCGATAAACTAATGTAAATAATGTAAAGTCTTTTTGATGATTGAGAAATCGTAGACTCGATTTTTCCTGCAACTGGTCCCGGCGATTCTGCCTTAAAAATTTGAAATCCGCCTACTCCAAGCTTTGGAAGAAGTCCAACAGTGAATACAAGTATTCCCATGCCTCCAATCCAGTGAGTAATAGATCTCCAAAAGATAATTGATCTTGGATAAGATTCTATGCCCGATATAACTGTGGCACCTGTTGTAGTAAATCCCGACACAATTTCAAAAAAAGAATCCACATAAGTCATTTTCGCAGAAATAAAAAGGGGAATTGCTCCTACAAGGGACACTAAAATCCAAGATGCTGTTACTATTAAAATTCCATCTCGTGGTGCAAGAGAAATTTTCTTAACTTTTAAATTAATTAAAATTAATCCCAAAAAAAGAGCAATTGCCATTGGGATTATAAAACCCTTGGCGCTTCCATCTCTTTCTACTAAGCTAAGTATAAGAGATGGTGCCATAAAAGCTGTTTCTATTAATAAAATATAACCGAGTATTTTTGAAATAAGTTTATAATTCATTCACTCTTCCTCGATTCTTAAAAGAATTTAATACATCATTTAATTTACCTTCAGATGAAAAGAACTTTTGCATCTTCGGTGCAACATCATGCTTTGAGAATAAAACAATCCTATCGCCAGCTTGCAAAACTGTCTTTCCATTTGGAACTATCATTTCATTATTTCTCACAACAGCAATGATAAGAATTCCAGGAGGAAGATTTAATTCTTCAAGCGATTTGCCGCAAACTAAATATCTTTCCTTAATAATTAATTCCGCACATTCTACTTGTCCATTTAGCAAAAGATGAAGTGAAAGAGAGCTCTTTCCTCTGATTTCCTTTAAAATCTCTGCGGCAGTTATATAGGAGGTATTGAAAACTGCATCTATATCTAATTTGTCTAAAATCTTGTCGTAATTAGTCCTAGAAATTTTTGCAACAGACTTATAAATTCCAGTTTGTTTTGCAACAAGACTCATAAGTAAATTTGCCTCGTCAATTCCAGTCGCAGCTACAAAGGCATCGTAAGTGTGTAACATCTCTTCTTCAAGAACGGCAATATCAGTTCCATCTCCATTTATTATCTCTGCATCTGGCACAATTTCCTTTAATTCAAGACATCTCTCTCTATTGATTTCTACAATTGTAACGTCAATATTTTCCTTCAACAAAAGAATAGCAAGATATAATCCAGTTTTACCTCCGCCTAAAATCATAGTGCTTCTAAGAGCTCTAGTTTTTTTAACGCCAGCATGTTCCTTGTCAAATAATTCTATGTTTTCAGATTTTCCCGCTAAAATTATTACATCATTTTCTTTAAGTATTGTATTTCCATTTGGTATAATTGCATCTCCGCTTCTTGAAATTGCAGAAATCAAGAGATTGTTAATCTTTTCGATGTCCATAATTCTTTTGCCAATAAAGTTTGGATCATTTCCAATATTAAATTCAACAAGGGAAACTTTTCCGCCTGCAAATTCATCGTAATAAAGTTGATATCTCTTCATGAGGTACTTTACAATGGACCTTGCAGTAGCATTATCCGGATTAATAATTTTATCTATTTCAAGTTCCTCTGATATAAAATCCAAGTGTTTTCTATACTCTGGGTCTCTGACTCTCGCTATGGCATATTTTGCTCCAAGCTTTTTTGAAATTGTACAAACTATTACATTAGCCTCGTCATTAGTAGTTGTTGCAATTACATAATCAAATAGAGATATGTCAAGTTCTTCCAAAACTCCAAAATCAAGTGCATTTGCACAAATACTAAAAACGTCAAGCGAACTTGAAATATTTTCAATTACATCTTCGTCATTATCTACTACTGTTACTTCATAATCCTCATCTATTAGTGAAGCTGCAAGCCTATAACCTAATTTACCAGCACCTACAACTAAAGCCTTCATATTTCCTCCTAAAAAATCGCATCAAGAATTATTTCAAAATCATAATCCTCATAAATTGATTTTAATTTATCACTAAGCTCTTTTTTCAGAGCATCTTTTTCCTTCGAACTAGAAATGGCATCGGCATTATAATCAATATCAATGTATATTTTTTTATCCTCAAGCACTATATCGTGAAAAGAATAAATATTTAAACTTTCTCTAATAATCTTTTTAAGTTCTTCTGAAACTGATTTAATTATAGCGCTACTGCTGCCAAGTGGATCAGCGTGAATAATTAGCTTGATTCCTAAAAGTTCAGATACTTCTCTCTCCACTTTATCTACTATGTTATGCGCCTCTTCAAGTGTCAAGTTATAATCAAGGGCAGCATCAATTAACACAATTATGTTGTCGGGGCCAAAATCTGTTACCATCATATTGTGAACATTTGATATACCATCATAAGTTGAAACCTTTGACTTTATCTCGTGCTTAGTCTCCTCTGTAAGACCTCTTCCCAAAATAATCGAGATAGTTTCATGAATTAGAGATAGCGCAGTGTATAAAATAAATAGTGCCACCAAAACTCCAACATAGCCATCTAAAATTTTTCCAGTGAATTTTTCTATAATTATAGAAATAATTACCACAAGAGTAATAAGAGTGTCGCTAAGGGAATCCTTCTCCTGCGCCTTTAATGTTACTGAATCAATTTCCTTTGCCACATGAGAGTAAAAGGACGCCTGCCAAAATTTTATAAACACAGTTATTATTAATATAATGATTGTAGAACTTGGGTAGCTTATATCTATGGGATGCAAAATTTTTCCAACAGAAGTCTTCAAAAATTGAAAACCAACTGAGAGCACAATACCACTTACTACAAGTGAGATTAAATACTCCAGCCTCCCATGACCATAGGGGTGATCCCTATCCTTTGGCTTTGATGCAAGTTTTATGCCAAAAATTGAAATAATTGAACTAGCACAATCTGTAATATTATTAACAGCATCAGACAATATGGAAATTGAACCTGTAAAAGTATATAAAATAACTTTCAAAAGTGCCGCCAATATATTTGATAATAGTCCAAGAATAGATGTCTCCTTGGCAATTTTTGCTCTATCGTAGCCATAGGCGTTAGTGCCCCTTTTTAAAATGAGTTTTGCTAACATTTATCCTCCGTAAATAAAAACAGGCACAATGCCCATTTTTAAAATTTTATTATAGTTATATTCATTATAACACTGAAATATTAGTAATAAAAGAAAAAGTGCCTAGTTTAGCCTTGGTGTAATATTTTCTTATGGTGTTTTTTTAATCTTATGAAAAAATGTATCAGATAAACTCTGATACACTTTTAATAAATTTTCTTTTATAATTTAATTTCAAATTAAATAAATTTTTTGAGTTTGTGAAGTAATAATCCTTCTGCAACTTCTTCTGCCTTTTCCTTTGAGTCTAGTATCTCAACTAATTTTATTCCAAGTAAAATTGCTAGAGCAGGTCCCATTGCTGTAATTATATTTTTTTCAACAACTACCGCTTCATCTTGAGGATCTTTTGCTTTGAGTCTATTTTCTACTCCAGGGTAACAAGTAAATTTACCATCTTTTAAAATTCCTGCCGCATCTAAAACTTGTGGTCCTGCACAAATTGCGACAACATTTTTCTCGTCATCATTAAATAAATTTGCACATTCAACAACTTTTTTGTCCTTCATTAAATTTGTGGCGCCAGGTTGTCCTCCTGGGATGTACATCGCCTTGTAATCGTCAATATTTATTTCATCAAAGATTTTGTCTGCGATTACTTTTACATCGTGAGTTCCTCTAACTTCATTTCTATCAGTTATAGAAACTGTTTCTACTTTAAGATTTGCCCTTCTAAGCACATCTACAATAGTTAATGCTTCAATTTCTTCGAAACCATCCGCTAAAAATACCAATAAATCTTTCATAATGACCTCCTATTTATTCATAATAGAATCCACTGCATTTATAATTGCAGATCTAAAACCATCCTTCTCCAAAGATTTTAATCCCTTAATAGTTGTACCACCTGGTGTTGTTACTTGATCCTTTAATTCACCTGGATGAAGACCAGAAACTCTAACCATATTTGCAGAACCAGCCACTGCTTGTGAAATCACTTTATAGGCTACATCTCTCTTCATACCATAAGACACTGCCGCATCTGCTGCTGCCTCAATATACATATAGACATAGGCAGGCATACAACCACATACCGCTTCATAAATTTTTATATTTTTTTCTTCAACAATTTCAGTTTCGCCAAAGGAAAAAAAGATTTTTCTTAATTCGCTTAATTCTTCATCTGAAATATTTTCGCCTGGACAAATCCCCGTCATTGAATTTAAAATTTTTGCAGGCGTATTTGGCATTGCCATCAAAAGTTTTTTACCTGGTAACTTTTCTTCTAGTTTTTTTAAATCATAGCTTGATGTGACTGATATTATTATTTGATTTTTTACGCTTTCCTTAATTTTATCCAACAATTCATCGTAAGCATAGGGCTTAACTGTAAGAATTACTGCGTCAGCATTTTTCACTACATCAACTTCGGACTCAACAATATTTGCCTTATCAAAACCTAGAAATTCATCTCTTTTGTCTTTATTTTTATCGTAGAGGAAAGTTTCTATATTATTATTTAAAAGGCCATGTGCCATGGCAGAACCCATGTTGCCAAGACCTATTATTCCCATCTTCATCACAACCACTCCTTAAATAGATTATACACGATATTATTTAATTTTTCATTTATGTGCTATAATTAATTAGGTGATTTTATGAAAAATATTTCTTTGTTAAAATTATTTTTAACATTTTTTAAAATAAATGCCATAACCTTTGGTGGCGGATATACTATTGTACCTGTTATAAAGGATATTTTTGTTTCTGACTTAGAGCTAATAGATGAAGATGAAATGATGGATATAGTTGCCATTTCTCAAGGTGGTCCTGGTGCCATGGCAATTTCATGTTCAGTCTTAACTGGTTATTACTTAAGGGGACCTATTGGCGCAATAACTTGTCTTATTGCATCGTCTCTTCCTTGTTTAATAATTTTATCTATAATTTCAAATTTTTATCAAGAGTTTAAAACTAACTTTTATATAAAGGCAGCCCTTGAGGGCATTAGTGGAATAATTTCTGCAGTTTTATTTATTACAGTTTTTCGCATGGGAATTTCTTCCTACAAAAAAAATTCAAAATTTAGCGTTGTAATGATTGTACTCGTATTTTTAGTTGCTTTCTTTACAAAGATTAACACAGGACTAATTATTCTATTCTGTGCAATTGCAGGAATTTCTTATTTTAGTGTAATGGAGAGATATAAAAATGCTTGATTTGTTTTTAATTTTCTTAAAAATCGGATGCTTTGCCTTTGGCGGAGGCTACGCAGTAATACCTTTGATTTCAAAATATGTTGTAGAAGAAAACGCCTGGATAAACACCAAAGAATTTATCGATTTAATTTCAATTTCACAAATGACTCCAGGACCTATCGCTATAAATTCTGCAACTTTTGTTGGACAAAAAGTACATGGAATAATTGGTTCAATTATTGCAACTACTGGTTTTGTCCTTCCACAATTTATTTTGATGATGATTCTAGGTTACTTTCTATTTAGCAAGGACAAAAAATTTAAAATTATGAATTACTCACTTCTTGGAATAAAGGCAGGGGTTGTGTCCCTAATTTTTATAACAACTCTAAAATTATTCAAGTCCTCAGTTTTTCCAGAGGGAATTAATATTGAAGGCATGAGCATAGCCGCTCTAATTTCCTTTGTGCTAGGTTTCATCCTATATCTAAAAAAAGTAGACCTATTTAAATTAATAGGTCTAGGCGCTGTAATCGGCATCTTAGTAAAACTTTCCTTAAACTATATTTAAAAAAGGTGATGTTGCATAATAGATAATTCTATTTTGCGCATCACTTTTTTATTAAACGAGAATTTTTAACTAAAATAAACAACCCTCTATTAACTTTTTATTTTTTAACTTTTCAATCCACTCTCTTGGAATAGCATTATAGCCATAAATTATCCCAGCAAGTCCACCTGTCACAGCAGCAGTTGTATCTGTATCATCGCCAAGATTTACTGCTTTTAGGACGGCATCTTTATAATTATCCGTGTTTAATATGCACCATAAAGAAGCGTCCAAAGTATGAAGTACAAAGCCAGTTGATTTAACTTCGTCCATACTTTTATTTTCTAAATTTAATTTTTCGCCACTAATTAATTTCCTCGCAATATGCACATAATCTACGCAAGCCTTTCGTGAGATTTCATGAGCATGAGTGATGCTAGAAACTTCTTCTATTTTTTCATCGCTTGCATCGATAAAGGCAATGGGCAAAATTCTCATGAGCGATCCATTTCCATTGGAATAAAAATCAGACAAACCTCTATTTAATTGGAGAGCTTCTCTAGTTGTCGTACCAACATCAAAAACTTCTCCATCAGCAGTAAACTCGCCATTAAATAACCATTTCTTAAAATTTTTCCTAATATCATCAATATCTATATATCCCTTGTCCTTTATAGATTTACAAGTTGCAATAGTCATGCTAGTATCATCGGACCAAGTGCCCGCTTCCTTGTTCCATGTTCCAAAGCCGACCATATCCTTGCAGCAAAAACTTCCTCTCTCTTTAAATTCAAAGGGAACGCCTAGGGCATCGGCAACAGCAAAGCCATATATGGCATCTCTTAATTTACTCATAAAATCACTCCTTTGCCTATATATTAAATTATATAAATTAAGGGGCAAAAAATAAAGGCTTCAATTTACGACTTATTTCTTAATATTTTTTTCGTTAAAAATCGATATCAAAGATAGTTAATTTATTCTCTTCTCTTTACAAGGAGTCGTTATATATAATTTTATATCTTCAAGCTCCCTTAAATTTATCTTACATATGTTTTTTTATTGTCTAACTTTCTTTTCAAGAGAATCAATATCCTTCTCATGTTAATATCCCTTTAAAGTCGCTTTCCATTAATAAAGAATAAAAGAGTCCCATAAAAAAACGATAGTTTTTCTACCTGTTCTAGTTCTTATTGATTAATATTTCATTTTCTCTATATCTTATTTATTCGGCTTATCTCGTATATATTTCTTTCTTCCTCCTTTGGGCATAAAAAAACACCAAAAGCTTTTTCTTCTTTTGATGTAAAGTGCTCTATTAATTTTTTTACTTGATTCTCTATACTAATCGGTTCTTGATGAATTTTTTTCATTTTTTCTCCTAAAATCAAATGACCCGACTTGGTCCGCATTGTTAAGAGGCGTGTCGGGTGCTGTTAATATTATTATATATTATAAAATATTTTTTTCAAGTATTTTTTATTAATCTTTCTAACATGCATTTTTTCCATTAATAAAAGAAAAAGAATTGCTCTCATAAAATGAGCACAGCAGAAAAATCTTCTCTTACGCAAACTAATATACAGTTTTTCTAACTTACTTCTTATCTGGAAGTATTATTACACATTTCAAATATCATTATTCCCTTTATATTTCCAAAACTATTTTTGTATAGACTTTTTCTGTAAACTTGTAAATCGCCAAATAGAAAATTATATAAATAATAAATACAAAAATCATTGATTTTATAAATAATTTTGTATTCATAAGTCCTATCAACATTAAAAATTTTTGCAATACTGGCAAAGCAAAGCTTGTGTGAACTATACAGAAAATTATTGGGAGAAATAGAAGTATTAACATTTGTTTTTTTATTGATTCCCTTGCTTCAATTTCTCTTAATCCAAGTTTTTCTAAAATTTTAAATCTTTCAATATCTTCATATCCTTCTGTTAGGAACTTGTAATATATAGCAAGACCCATTGTTATTAAAAATGCAATAGAAAGAAGTATTCCGACAAAAAATATTACTCCATAAAGGCTTAAAAATTCCATTTTTGTTGCACTCCTATCTACTATAGTGAATTTTTGATTTGGATCAACTTTTAAATCATCTATGTGTTCCCTTAAATAATTTTTAAAATTCTTTGGCAAATCTCCTCTTATCAAGGTATTTACTTTAGGATTTAGTTCTTCATTGCTCCCTTTTGGATTTAATTTCTTTAAAAGTTTATATGCACTTTCATAATCTCTTGCTATTATTTTATTATTTTCAAAAACTGTTCCTACATTTTCCAAGGGAATATCATTTTCTTCATTAGATATTGCCCTAGCACTGTATCCCAAGCTTTTTATAAATTCTTCGTTATTGTCTTCTTTAAAATAAATAAAATCCTTACCTCTAAAATCTAATTTCGTATCAGGAGTATAAATTATGTCCAAGGAAATGAAATCTTTTTTGAGATTTACTCCAGCCCATTCTTCATTATTTAAAACTCTTATTTTATTTTTATCCCTTATCAAAGGAATAGACCACTCAAATGTTGTTGAACTTTCTCCTTTAATATTATTCGCAATTAATAGATTGTTAATATTATTTCTATACTGATCTATTTTTTCTACCTTTAATGATTCTGCATCTGTTTTTATAGTATAAGGTGCTGGAAATAATCTATTGGTAATATCACCAATGCCTACATATAAACTTATGCCTGATGTCAAAACTATTGTAAAGGCTGTGGATAAAATTGCAATATTTGCAAGGGATTTTGAATTATTTTTTACTCTGTACAAAAGCCCTGATATTGATAAAAAATTTTCTTTCTTATAATAAAATTTTTTATTATTCTTTAATATTTCAAGCACTAGGCTTACTATTGCAGAGAATGCAAAATAAGTTCCAATTATAACTAAAATGGCTGCAAGAAAGAACTTAAAAAAAGCTTGCAGTGGATTCTTTGTAGTTAAACTAATTGTATAGCCTGCTACAATAAAAATTATTCCCAATAGTGCAATTAGTTTTATAAATTTGTTTTTCTTTTCTCCAGCTTTTGATTCCCTTACTAAGTCAATGGGAGAATAGTTCTTCACTTTTATAATTTGAATTAAATATACAAAGATTAAAATTAAAATAAATATAAGAGCGACAAAAAATACTGGGTAAAAATTGTTAAAAATTCCTTCCTCAAAAATATTTATTGGAAGACTTGTCATTTTTGCAAAAATCCCAAGGGACAATTTATACAAAATGATACTTAAAATACTCGCTGGCACTACAGAAAAAACAATGATATAAATAATTTCCCAAAACAAAATTATTCTAAGATGCTTTTTCTCAAGACCTAGTATTAAATAAAGTCCTTGCTCCTTTAATTTTCTTTTTTGAATAAAAGAATAAACTGAGGAAAGCATTATAAATGAAAAAATCGACAAAATTATGACTCCCAACGAAAGAATAGACTTCATTGTGTCCATTCCTCCTGCTTTTGCAATGGACTTATCTAAGGGAAGGCTTAAACAAATTGAACATAATACCATTAAAAAAATTACCGTTCCAATAAAGGGCATAAAAATTTTTTTATTTCTTTTAATTCCCGAAAGGGCAAGTCGATAGTAAAGTGATTTCATTCTATCAGCTCCTTTGTAGCATTTGCATTGTATCTGCAATTTTCTTTTGCATATCCATTGAAGATCTGTCACCACTGTAAATTTGATGATAAATTTTTCCATCTTTAATAAATAAAACTCTTTTTGCCTCTGAAGCTGCCACAATAGAATGAGTTACCATAAGTATAGTTTGTCCATCTTGATTTAACTTTTTAAAAACCTTTAAAAGTTCTCTTGCACTATTGCTATCAAGTGCACCTGTAGGTTCGTCTGCTAAAATTATTTTTGGATTTGTGATAAGTGCCCTTGCTATTGCAGTCCTCTGCCTTTGACCTCCGCTTACTTCATAGGGGTATTTGTTTAATAATTCTTCAATATTTAATTTTTTTACAATTTCTAACAATTTTTCTTCCATCACAGAAATTTTTTCATCTGCTAAAATCAAGGGTAATAAAATATTTTCTTTAATCGTAAAAGTATCAAGAAGATTAAAATCTTGGAATACAAACCCAAAATTTTCTCTTCTAAATTTTGCCATTTCACTGTCTTTTATTTCTGATAAATTCTTGCCCTTTAATAAAACATTTCCAGAAGTTGGTCTGTCAAGTAATGCCAATATATTTAATAAAGTTGTCTTCCCGCTTCCTGATTCGCCCATTATGGCAATGTATTCACCTGATTCAACAGCAAAATTAATTAACTTTAAAGCTTCAACCTCATTTCCACCAAATCGACTTTTATATATCTTTTTTATATTTTGAACTTCTAGCATAATTACTCCTCATTAACAAAAATTGGTTTAGCATAATACACGAAAATCATTGCATCATATAGACTTTTTGGAACTTCTTTTATCCTATAACTTGTTGGAATAAATTTCATAACTGGAGAATATCCTTCGCCTAAGCTTCCCATATTAATCTCTTTATTTATCACTTTAAAAGTTTCTCCATCTTTAACTTTTGAAAAGTCTAAATAATATTTCCCATTGAATTTTTTTGCACTATATGCAAGAGGGTCTGCTGATACAAATGTGTGATTTGATCTCCTTTTATCAGGACCAACTTCATTAATATTTACAATTGTCTTGTAGAAATCCGTTCCAATAATAAAGTACTTCTCCCCAAAAAATTCCTTTAAATTAGCACCCATTGGTTTATAAAAATTTTCACTCTTTGCGACATGACCATTGTGTCCAGCAATTAAAATTAAATTATTTCCCTTGGAACTTTCAAAATCACTTATCCATTTAACATTGTCAGCCATAAATTTATCTCTTTCAGTATTTGCCTTTGCATAATCATTAAAGTCTAAAGCATAATATTTTATGCTATCAAGTACATTTACAATAGCCCTTGAAACAATCCTAGCATAATCTGAAGAAAGTAAATCAACATGACTTTTTATTTCTCTCAACAAATTTTCCTTTTCTTTTATTTTTGAAATTTTATAATTTGTGTCTTTCCTAAAGGAAAATTCTTTTTCTAGATTTTTATCTTGTAAAATATTATTATCTTTGCAAAAATCTAAAATTGCTTCAATTGATTTTTCCGGGTTTTGCATATCAAAGCCATAGAAAGATAGCTTGTCCTTATCTTTTGCCCTTTGATTGTAATCAAACATAAAATTTATAAGTTCATTCATTTCCTTTGTGTGATAAATATTAAAGGAAAAAATTCTTGAAATATTTTCATCTCTCTTGTTGCCATGAATGTAATTATTTATTAATATTCCTTCGCCAAAATCTGATTCAAGGCAAAAACTTTTCAAATTGTTTTTTTCGACTAAATCTTTTAATACTTCTAATTTTAAATATTGAAAATCAGAATTTCCATGTGTGGCTTCGCCAAGTCCTACAACTCTTATATTTTCATCTAATTTTATTTCATTTACCTTTTTACCATAATTTTCAATATCAGCGATATCTTTTCTTGCTTCTAGCTTTGGTAGATTAATCCACAAAAAATCCCCTACACCTACAATAAAAATAATTGCCACTAAGAAAATTAAAATTCCTTTAAAAAATTTTTTTAACATTTCTTGCCTCCTTGTACTAATTATAATTTATGTAAAAAAATAAATCCTTTATTCAAAATAACAAATTCGACTTTAATGTGACATTTTTGTAAGAAAAAAGAGTGCCATGCACTCTAACTCAAAATATTTTTTAAATTTATATAAATCTTAGTTCCTATATTAGCCTCTGATTCACATCTTAAAGTAATTCTTAAAGATTTCCCAATATTTTTGGTAAGATTAAGTCCTAGCCCTGTTGACTTTTTTTCTAGTCTTCCATTATAACCTGTATATCCTGCATCAAAAATTCTAGGCAAATCTTCAGGCATTATTCCTATTCCATTATCTTCTATTACAAGCTCATTGTCCTTTAAGTAAATCAAAATTTTTCCATTTTCAGTATATTTAATTGAATTGGAAATTATTTGCTCAAGTAAAAAGGAAAACCACTTTGCATCAGTTAAAATAACTTTTTTTGTTTCACTAAAATCAACGCTGTTGTTTTTCCCAATAAACTGAATTGAATATTTTCTTATTACGCTCCTAATAATATCGTCTAAATCATATTTACCAAAAACATAATCTGTGCTATCTATATTCATCCTTGCATAACCTAAAATATTTCCAACATATTCGTCAATTTCAAAAATTTCATTCTCACAATCAATCCTATTTATTTCATCTTTTTTAAGAAGTAATTTTAATGCAAAAATTGGAGATTTTATTTGATGAGTCCAAATTGTCAAATAATTTTTTATATCTTCTCTTTTTTTCTCTTCCTTATCCCTATAAACTTTATTTTCTTTTATTTCTTCATACAAAGCCTTTGATAAGGGAGATGCCTTTATTTCATATATTTTTTTATAGTCCCTTTTATTTATTAGGTAAGTTTCTTCAATGTACTCTTTATTACTTTCAAGATAAAGAAAACAAATATACATAAAAAATAAAAATAAATACAAGAAAGAAATATAGATGCTCTTCTTTTTTTCAATATCAAAAATTAAATGAACTCCCAAAATATAAAAAAATATAATCAATCCAAATATAATTGTAAATTTCTCTCTTTTTAAAAATTTTCTAATTGGCAGGTGGGACATAGTATCCTACTCCCTTCTTAGTCTTTATAAGTTCAAAAATCTGTATATCCTCTAGTTTTTTTCTCAAACGCATAATATTTACAGTTAAGGTATTGTCATCTATGTAAGAATCGGTTTGCCAAATCCTATCAATAATCTCATCTCTACTAATAATTTTCCCTGGCTTCTCCAATAAAACTTCTAAAATTTTAAATTCATTTTTTGTAAGTTCTATTTCCCTATCTTTTATTGATACAATCATGCTGTCACATTTAAGAATAATGTCCTTATAATAAATATTTTTAGTTTCAAAATATTCGTAAGTTCTTCTCAAAAGAGCCCTTATCTTTATTTGAAGTACTTCCAGATCAAAAGGTTTTGTCAAATAATCATCTGCCCCAAGATCCATTGCCATTATTAAGTTTAAATTTTCATCAGCAGCAGAAATAAATAAAATTGGAACTTTAGAATTATCTCTAATTACTTTACACCAGTGATATCCGTTAAAAAAAGGTAGGGTTACATCCATTAAAACTAAGTCTGGATGAAAATCTTTAAAATCATTAAAAATATTTTGAAAGTCCTGAACTCTTTTTATTTCATAATTCCAAATTTTCAAATACCTTTCGATTTCTTCTGCAATTACTTTATCATCTTCAACTAAAAATATTTTCCACTTTCTATTTTCCATTCTTCACAACCTACTATTTACAATCACAACTTTCTTGAATTGATTATATATATTTACAACAAAAAAATAAAGACTCCCAAAGGAAGTCCTCATCAATTTATTTTATAACACTGCTTGTGCTGCTGTTATTATTGCTAGTGAATATACTTCGTCTTCTACACAGCCACGAGATAGGTCGTTTACTGGGGCATTAAGTCCTTGAAGAATTGGTCCAACTGCTTCGAATCCGCCAAATCTTTGTGCTATTTTATATCCAATATTTCCAGCTTCAATGTTAGGGAATATAAATACATTTGCATGTCCTGCAACCTCTGAACCTGGAGCTTTTTTCTTTGCAACTGATTCTATTAAAGCTGCATCAAATTGAAGTTCTCCATCTATTGCCATTTCAGGATTTTTTTCTTTTGCCATTTTTGTTGCTTCAGCTACCATTGTTACTCTTTCGTGAGATGCTGAACCCTTAGTTGAGAAAGAAAGCATTGCAATCTTTGGATCCATTCCAAATTGTCTTGCTGTTTCATTAGATATTACCGCTACTTCTGCAAGTCCTTCTGCATCAAGGTCAATGTTAATTGCACAATCTGCCATTAAATACATTTCTTCGCCTCTTAGCATAATAAACGCTCCAGAACATCTCTTGTAACCCGGTTTTGTTTTTATAATTTGAAGTGCTGGTCTAACAGTATCTGCTGTTGTGTGAGCTGCTCCTGATACTAATCCCTTAGCTTTTCCCATGAAGATTAGCATTGTTCCAAAATAATTGTGGTCCTTTAAAATTTCTTCTGCTTGTTCTTCAGTAACTTTTCCCTTTCGTCTTTCTACAAAAGCTTTAACCATTTCGTCTTTTTCATTATAGTTAGCTAGATTTAAAATTTCAAGACTTCCTAATTTTACGCCTTCTTTTTCTGCTAGAGCTTCAAGTTCCTTTTTATCTCCTAAAACTATTGGTTTAATATCGCCATCTTCATTAAGTCTAATTGCTGCTCTTAAAATTCTTGAATCATCACCTTCAGGAAATACAATTTCTGGTTTAGATGATCTTACTCTACTTTTTAAATTTTCAATTAATGACATAATGTCCCCCTTTATTGTTAATAATTATATTATATATCTTCTAAAAAATAATTTAAAGTGAATAAGGTTTGAAATTTACATCTTCAATTACTTCATTGAGCCTTACTGAATCTGCAACGAGTTTCGCAAGGAGATGATGCTTCATTGTATGAACCCTTAAAACTTCAACACCCTTATATGCAGCAATTGTTGTAAGTGCTGCTGATGCTTCATCTCTATTTTCAAATCCTTCTTCTTTATTTGCATCTACATCAATGTTGTTTTCAGTTAAAATATTTGTGATAAATCTTTTTCTTGATACCCCCAAAAATGTAAAACATCCCATTTCCCTTAATACGTCAATTTTATCAATTAATTTTAAATTTTCCCTTTTTGTCAATGCAAATCCAATGCCAGGATCAAGCATTATTCTTTCTCTTTCAATTCCATTTTCTTCTGCACGAGAAATTGATTTTGAAAGATATCTTTTCATTACTTCGACAATGTCCATGTCTTCAAAAGATTTTAATTCTTCATCAGTGAAAGCTCCAGCACCACCAAAAGATGGAAAGTTAGTACTGCTCTTGTGATTTGGTCTTGCAATCTTTGGGTTAAACATTAAAATTGCTCCTACATCACTTTTCCCTACGACCTCTGCCATTTTTGGATCACCTATAAATCCTGTTATGTCATTTACAAAATCGACCCCTGCTTCTATTGCAGCTTTTGCAACTTCAGATTTCCATGTGTCAATTGAAATAGGGACATCTGTCATTTCCTTTAATCTTTTTATAACTGGCACAACTCTATTTTTTTCTTCTTCAATCTCAACATAAGTCGAACCAGGTCTAGTGGATTCACCGCCAATGTCAATCATTTTTGCACCAGCTTTAATAAGTTCCATTGCCCTATTTACAGCTTCATCTGTGCCATACCACTTTCCACCATCAGAAAAGGAATCTGGCGTAGCATTCACAATTCCACACAAAATTGTTTCTTTTCCACTTTCTAAAACTTTGTCTTTATACCTACAAATTAAATTCTTCATTGTTCACTCCACTTATATTTTATCAAGTTTATTTTAAGTCTAATGTTTTATTAAATCAAATAAATTTAAAGAGCATAGTACCATAAAACTCCATCTTCATCTTTTTCAAAATTTACCTTACCAATTGTCCTCAAGTGTTCAAGATGTGCATGAGCCTC
Source organism: Peptoniphilus sp. SGI.035 (assembly GCF_050315115.1). NCBI lineage: Bacteria > Bacillati > Bacillota > Tissierellia > Tissierellales > Peptoniphilaceae > Peptoniphilus > Peptoniphilus sp. SGI.035. The sequence goes on along the minus strand of NZ_JBNPOJ010000002.1, from coordinate 141,719 downwards.
TCCTGCTGCGAAAAACTTTTGTGTATTTGGAAATTCAGAAAAATCTTTTGCCCGCATATCCCAGGTCATGTTCATGGCAATATCTCTTACTGTGCACTTCCCCTTGCTTTTTAAAGTTTTTAGTGCCTCATCAATTCTGTGATTATGGTGTTTTTTTAACTCGTCAATTCTCTTTGGCACATCTTCTATTAAAGCTCTATGTGATGAGTAAAGATGATCAATTGGAAGATCTCTTAGTTTCTCAATGTTTTTAAGATACCTGCCCAAACTGTCGCCCACAGTAAAATTCCAAAAAGTAATATTTGGAGTAATATCTCCCAAAAGATGATCACCACAAAATAAAATCTTTTTATTTTCTTCATAAAGACCAATCATACCAGGAGTGTGCCCAGATAAATCCTTTCCCCTAAAAGTAAAGTCCCCAACCCTTAAAATGTAATCAGGATTAAAGGAAACATAGGGAAACTTTGCCTTAGGTCTGTAACGAAAACCAGCGTGTTCTTCAATTTTTAAATTGTCTTTATCTAAACCTTGAAGATGAACAGTCGCCATGACATCCTTCCATCTTTTTGAATTAGCATCTACCATAGAAGACATCATTTGGTAGTCAATATCACCCATATAAATTGTAACGCCAAGTTCTTCGTGAAACCATGTAGCAAGACCTGTATGATCCGAATGAAGATGAGTTAAAAATAAAATTGTCTTACTTAAATCCACTTCCATATCTTTAATAAAAGAAAGCATTTCCTCTCTTATCTCTTCAGTGTTAAAACCAGTGTCCACTATCATTGTCTTATCCTTAGATTTAACCATATAAATATTTATGTTCTTTAAAGGGTTGCCCTTTAGCGGAATAGTTTTTAAATAAATCCCATCTAAAAGTTTTTTAATGCTAGACATATTACCTCCCTAAGCTCATTTCATGTATAATAAATACGAGGTGAATTATGAGCGATTTTTTATTAAAATTATTTAAAGTTGAAACAATTAACAAATTGCCTATTGATAAATTATACCCTATTATCGAAAGTTTAGACCAAGAACAAAGAGGACTCATTGCAAATTCCTATAATTTAAACCTTGAAGGACTAAGCTTAACAGAAGAGGTTGATGCAATACATAATAAAATAACATCAGAATTTAAAAATACTCTCATGAGCTTTGACGAAAAAGAACACAAAAGTTTTTATGATTTTTACAATGGTGCCGTAGATTATTCCGACGAAAATGTCTATGTAAATATGAAAAAATTTACATCTCTAGGACTTATGTATCTCTTCTTATCAAAATCAGGTACATACTTTAACTTCGTAATACCAGTAGAATTAATAGAATTGTATGAAAAATTACTGCAATCAAGTTAAAAAGAGACTTGAACCTCTTTTCTTATATTTAAGAATATTTAATTTTTATAAGTCTTCTTTTTGAACCTTAATTCTAAATATCCTTTGAAAATTTTTGCCGAAATTTATAAAAACACACGGCAGTTTCTGGCAAATAAAAAACCATCCTATAAAAGAATGGTTTAAATTACAGTGTACATCATTACACGACAATATTAATTTGGTGGAGGCGGTATCCGATATTATTATAAGAATTATTCCTTTAAAATAGCTATTTATAATAACAATATATTTAACCAAGCAGGAATTATAAGTGAGAACGCTACATTACATAAAAAGGTTAAAAACAAGAAATCCATGAATTAGATCCACAGGCTCAAATTAAAAAAATAATTATTAGATGTATATTTTATACATATTTAATAAAACTATTTTGAAATTTCCATCTTCCATCTATTATTGCAACAACGAAAGAATACAAATAAAAGTAAAATGGATACCACATATAAATATAGGTTATCATCCATTAGGGAATAATTAATTTAATATCGTGTCCAGTTTTATGGGTACACATCAATGTTGTATAAGGATAAAACTTTTGAATTTAAAATAAATGAAAAATTGTCTACTCTTTATCAGCAACAAAATCAAAGAAAAAAGTAAATTTATTTTCAACTATGGTATATCTAACAGTCTGTATATGCCCTATCAAATTATCAGTCATGTTAGATATTTCTTTTTTCAATTCTTTAATAGCTTCTTTTTTTAATCGTCATCTAAACGTTTATATGCTAATTTAATCAAATTTTCCATATTTAACCCTCCACCTGCCTATTTAAATTTTCATTTGTTGCATATTTGGGGTAACACTATTGAAAAAAATCCATCTGGATTCTTTATTCCTAAAAATCTATTATTTTTATCACTTTTGTAATTATAAATGCAGTTTTCCCATTTATTTTAGCATTAGCGCTTTGTAAGCTAATTCCTAAGCTTTTCACTCAATCTTGTTGAGTTACATTTTTTCCCTCATAATTCCTTTTAATTTATTCATAGGTTTAACAACCTTTCTTTTTATTGCATATTTAGGATTAGTTAAATGATATAACAACATTTAACAAAACTCAACCCAATTTAGCAACTTTATTTTAAAAAATTTTAAAATATCGTTGCATTTTTGCAAATAATCTTTATACTAATAATTAACGGAGGTAGTAAAATGAACAATTCTTTAAATGATATTAGAAATAGAATTTCGCAAAAAAAAGCTGAATTAAATTTATCCTATCAGGACATGGCTGAAAAAACTGGTCTTAGTAAATCGACTTTACAAAGATATATAACTGGTGATATTAGAAATTTAGGACTTGATAAATTAGAAATATTAGCAAAAGCTCTAGAAGTTTCGCCTTCATATCTTATGGGATGGGAAGACGAAAACAATGAACCAATCCTTGAAAATATACCTGGTATTATAACTCCAGTCAAAATGAAAAAAATCCCTATACTTGGAACTATCTCCTGTGGTAAACCAATTTTTGCTGAAGAAAATTACGACGGATACTTTATGATAGATAAAAATCTCCCTAAAGCTGACTTTGTACTAAAAGCAAAGGGTGATTCTATGATAGAAGCTAATATTTATGAAGGTGACTTTGTGTTTTTTAGAAAACAAAATGATGTCGATAATGGTACAATCGCTGCAGTTCTTATCGATGATGAAGCAACTTTAAAAAGAGTTAGTAAATCTAATGATATGCTGATTTTGCAGCCTTGCAATAAAAACTATGAACCTATAATAGTTTCCAAACAAGACCACAAAAATATTCTAATACTTGGAGAGATGGTCGGAGTTTATTCAAAGAGATGTAGATAGAGGAGTTAAAAGAATGAAAAATGAAGAATTATTATCAAAGAAACGTTCAATAGAACTCTGGGACAGCAACTTAATAAATAAAATTGAAGTAGGTACTACAAAGGGATTACAAGAAATTCACAAATATCTATTTCAAGATATATTTGATTTTGCTGGTCAAATAAGAAATGTAAACCTTTTAAAGGGCAATTTCAGATTTGCACCAGTTTTATTTTTAAATGAAAACTTAAAAATAATCGAACAAATGCCCGAAAACACCTTTGATGAAATAATAGAAAAATATGTAGAAATGAATGTTGCACATCCTTTTAGAGAAGGTAACGGAAGATCAACAAGAATATGGCTTGATTTGATTCTAAAGAAAAATTTAAAAGTTTGTATTGACTGGGCAAAAGTTGATAAATATGAATATCTCAATGCAATGGAAAGATCTCCAGTAAATACCCTTGAGATAAAACATTTATTAAAGTCAGCTCTAACGAAAGATATAAATAGCAGACAAGTTTATATGCGTGGAATACAAAACTCTTATTATTACGAAGGCTTATACAATTACAATATAGAAAATTTAGATAAATAAAAGCTGAAAGCAAATATGTTAAAAGTTAAAAAATCCTTGACCCGCGACCAAACGAAATCAAGGAAAATGTCATATAGAGACTATCTGTCTCTTTTTATATAATACCATAAATTTATGGTAACTGCATCCCCCAGATGCAAATGTAGCTTTCCTGCTAAAAATTTTTAGGAGGAAATATGTCATATAAAATTTTAAAAAATAGCAAAATAAAAATTATGGGAGACTATAACTTTAATGGTAAAAGATATAGACCCAGTAAAACAATTGAAACAGATTTAGATGGAATTCAATTAAAAGCATTAGTAGCAACTATGCTTGCTTATAACAACATACCCTTGGCAAATATCGCACAGCGAATGGGGCATCTTGATACAACAACAACTCTTGTATATATTCATGCTGTAGAGGAAGGTAAGAAAGAAATCAACAATGTTTTAAATAAAAATATTAATGTCGATTTCTTAAAAGTACAATAATAATAAAAAATAAAGAAATGTGGGAACTTAAGAATTTTCAAAAAATTAAGTCCCTATTTTTAGCCGTTATCTTGTAAAAACGTGTGGGGACTTTGTGTGGGATTTTATTAAAATCTACGGCTATTTACGGCTATTAACGGCAAATAAAAAAACCATTCTAAAAATAGAATGGCTTAAAATGGACTCCGCAGCTGTCTACGGCTATCCGCAAATGGTGGAGGCGGTGGGAGTCGAACCCACGTCCGAAGACTTCTTACAGAAAGATTCTCCGAGTGCAGACTCCTCTTTAAATTTTCCATGTATTACTAGAGTGTCAAACTCATACACGGTAGCGCCATTAAACCCCTCTGCTATGACGCGTCACAGAGTTCGTTTTCCCGCTAATTTGAAACCCGGTTACAGCTCGCGGTGTCTGGCCGGATTGCTACCTAATTAGGCAGCTAGTGCGAAATTATTTTCGTCGTTTATTTTTTATGGACCATTTTTACGTTGTGTGATCCATCAACGACTCGCTACTTAAAGCTCAAAATCCCCGTCGAAACCATTTTCGCCCCCATATATTAGACTAAGATTATACTAAAACTTGTGATTTTTGTCAATTTTAGTGTATCTCAGTCCCTCTTACTTTCTTCCTCCTCTTTTTCTTTGCAAATTTAAATCGCAAAATCTTCTTCCATACAAAATATCCTATCATTGAACCAAGTACATTTAAAATTAAATCGTCAATGTCCACAGACCTTCCTATAAAAAATTGTATGAACTCAACAAAAAAAGAAGTGATAGATGTAATTGCAAGTATCCTTAATAGATTTCTTGTCTTTGGAAAAATTTCTGGAACTAAAATTCCAAAGGGTACAAAAATTATTATATTGCCAATTATATTTGTCATTGTGTGCAAAAATCCTGAATATTTTACATAGTTTCTTATTGTCCTAAAGGGAACTAAATTTACGCCCCACGCTCCTGATGTAAATCTATCCTTAAAATTTCCAACGAAATCGAAGTGCTCATTGGTTAAATTTATTCCTGAATCAGAAATATAGGAGTTTGGCGTAAAGAGCATTATCACCAAGAAAGCAATGTAACCTGCAAATACACTCAATAAAAATTCTCTAAATCCACTGGAATTTATTTTTCTGCGTGAAAAAAATTTCACTCTCACTAGCGAAAAAACTACAAAGGTAATTAGGAAGGCAGGTATTGTTCTAATTGCAAAAAATAAAAATAGTTTCATATATTTTTTAATTCTATTAAATTTGTAATGGCGTATTTATTTTCCTCTACTACTATTTTCCACTTGTCCTTAGAATTTTCATCGTAGATTCCAACTGTTTCTAATCCTGCACTTCTTGCTGTTTTAAGGGCTAAGTAGGAATCATCAACTAAATATACATCCTCTGGCTTTTCGCCTAAAGAATCTGTTATTGATGTGAAAAATTTTTCTTCGCCCTTGATATGTCCCACTGAATCTACGGTGTAAAGCCCATCAACTAATTTATCCATGCCATATTTTTTTATGACAATGTCTGCGAAATGCTTTGCCGTAGATGTTCCTATTACAACTTTTATTCCCTTGCTTTTAAAATATTTTAAAATTTCTATGGCATTATCCTTTAATTTTACTTTATTGGAATAAAAATCTATAACAGTTTCGCTAAATCCCTGATATAATTCTTCGAAGCTTTCATCTAAATTGTAGTAATCCTTTAAAAATTTAAGAGAAGTTCTAAGGCTCATTGTAGTCATTTTATGTTGTAAGTCATCTTCTATGTCTATTCCCTTTGTCTTCATAAAATCCCTGGATACACTTCGCCAATAGCCCATAGAGTCCACTAATGTTCCGTCTAAATCAAATATAATAGCTTTCATGTTCCCTCCTTCTTTAATATTAATTATATTTTAGTAGTAATTTTTTTATAAATCAACTTTAATGATTTTCTAAAAGCCTTTATGAATTTTTTTTAAAAAAGCTTTGACAAAACTATTTTTCATGTTATAATAATATCTGTTCGAAATTAAATATAAGTATTTAGATTTTTTCGTAATTTTTGTCGGGGTGTAGCGCAGTTTGGTAGCGCACGTGGTTTGGGACCATGGGGCCGGGGGTTCGAATCCTCTCACCCCGACCATTTTATTTAGTATTAAAATTATTAAAAATATCTAGAATTAAGCACACGTTGATTAAATCATTGTGTGCTTTTTATATGTTTTTACACTTTTTTACTATTGCGTTACTAACTCGTTGCCAACTTTTATAATTCTTCTATCTCTCTTCATATCTTTCACAAAAATATTATTAATTTTTACATTTTTATAGATTTTTGCATAGTTTATTCCTAATAATTTATTTTATTGTCAAAATATGTTTTTTTATGAGATTTTTTGAAAAAATTCTGTAATTTAAGGCATATGAAAAGGATTCATGTTTTGAATTTCTAAAATGTTTTACCTTGTATTTATAAAGTATTTGTTCTATAATTTATATGTAAGCAATAAAAGTAAAGGAGGATATTATGTTACTATTTATTATTGGACTTATAATTTTATTTGGTGGCGGATTTTTCTACTCTAAATATGTAGAAAGTCAATTGGCACCAGATGATAGAGAAACTCCTGCTGTCAAAAAGGCAGATGGAGTTGACTATGTAGTAATGAGCGAAAAGAAAAACTGGCTCATCAATCTACTTAATATTGCAGGTACGGGACCAATACTTGGACCTATTCAAGGAATTCTTTTTGGACCTATTGCTTTTCTAGCAATTCCTATTGGTTGTGTTTTCGCAGGTGCAGTTCATGATTACATGACTGGATTTATTTCAATGAGAAACGGTGGATCTCAAGTGCCAAAATTAGTTGGTAAATATGTTGGCGATGGAGTTCGTAAATTCTACAATATTGTTATTGCAATCTTACTTCTTCTAACTGGTGTGGTTTTCGTCTACACTCCTGGGGACTTAATCGCAAACGATGTACTTAAAGTTGGCGTTGATTCAAATGCTATTTGGATCATTTATGCTGTAATCTTTATTTACTACATCCTATCAACTGTACTACCTATTGATAAATTAATTGGTAGAATTTATCCAATTTTTGGTGCTTTCCTACTTATTTCTGCTATTGGAGTATTTATTGGAATCTTTGCTAAGGGCTCTGGAAATTTATCTTTCGCTAATGCTGGACTTCTTGCAGAGCACCCACTTGGACAAAAATTTATACCATCATTCTTTATTACAGTTGCTTGTGGTATACTATCTGGATTCCACGGTTCTCAAGTAACACTTATTTCTAGAACTGTTAAATCTGAATCTGAAGCTAGAGTAACTTTCTACTCAACTATGATCGCCGAAGGTTTCATCGCAATGGTTTGGGCAGCTGGCGCAATGGTTATTTTCTCTTCTGGACAAGCTCCACTTGATACGGCTGGAACTCTTATGGTTGGTAAAATTTCTAAACACTTCATGGGTAATATTGGAGGACTTCTTGCAGTTCTTGGTGTTATCGCACTTCCTATCACTTCTGGTGATACTGCATTTAGATCTCTTAGACTTATAATCTCTGAAGAATTGAATATTGATCAAAAATCTCCATCAAAGAGAGCTGGACTTTCTGCAGCTTTATTTATCCCAGCAATTGCAATTTTATTCTTCGCAAAATCAAATCCTAATGGATTTAATTTACTTTGGAGATACTTTGGTTTCACAAACCAATTTGTAGCAATATTCGCACTTGCAGTAGCTACTATTTATTTAATTAACAATGACAAAAACTATATTATTACTTTAATTCCAGGTGTTTTCTATACATTTGTAGTATTCTCATTTATTATTAATATTAAAGGCCTTGGACTTGGAATGCCATTCTCAATCGCATACCCTGCAGCAGCTGTTATCGCAGCTCTATATGCATACTTTGTAGTAAAAATTGGTAGAAAAAATAAAACTAGAATTGAATCTATAATTTTAGATTAATTGCTTATTTAAAGGGTGGTTGAATGCCACCCTTTTTTATTTAGGAGGTTTTCATGAATTTTATATTAAAGAATAGAGCCTTAGCATATCTTAAAAAGAAAAATATAAATAAAATTTTTATAAATCCAGATGTTAATGTAAAAGCATCTTGTTGCTCTGTCGCTACTTATGACTTTGATATAAGTACAAAAGATGATGACACAAGTAGATATAAAATGGAAGAAGTTTCTGGCATCTCTATCTATTATAATCCTACTATTAAACTTTATTTTAAGGGAAAAGAAGATCAAGAGATAATTATATCTGCTATGGGAATAGGAAATTTTAAAAAATTATATGTTACAAACGAAATTAATTCCATAGAGCAGTGGTAAAATGAAAAATAAAATTGAAAATTTTATAAATAATTATGAATTAGATGAAAAATATGCAAATAGAATACCCGAGCCTCATTTCTTTTATTCTGGAGATGAAATTTTAAAAGAGGCAATCTCTGCAATTTTAGCTGGCAAAAACCTTTTATTAGTTGGCGACAAATCAACAGGTAAAAATGTCTTAGCTGAAAATCTCGCTTATATTTTCAAAAGACCTCTTTGGAATTTGTCCTTTCACATAAATATTGATAGCTCCGTCTTAATTGGCGATGATACGCTAAAAAATGGCAATGTGCTCTTTCGTGAAGGACCAATTACTAAGGCAGCAAACTGTGGAGGTTTTGTAGTTTTAGACGAAATTAATATGGCAAAAAATGAAGCTATGGCTGTGCTACACTCTATCCTAGATTATAGAAGAATAATTGACATACCTGGCTATGACATTATTAAGCTCCATCCAGCTACTAGATTTATTGCGACTATGAACTATGGCTACGAAGGCACAAGAGAATTAAACGAAGCCCTTCTATCTCGTTTTGTAATTATAAAAATGCCCCTAATCTCCCGTGAAAAACTTGTAGATCTTATAAAAAAAGAATATCCAAATATGAAAAGTGAATACGTGAATAATATTGCCCTTTTCTTTTACGATTTAAAATTAAAGGCAGATGCTGGAGAAATTTCTAACAACTCACCAGACCTTAGGGGGATCTTTGATGCAATTGACCTTGTAAAAGAAGACCTTAGCTTGAGTTATGCATTAGAGCTAACTATTGCAAACAAGCTTTTTGATACTTATGAAGAGGAAATTTTAAAAGACTTAATAAAAACTAGGTTTGATGAAAGTTTATTTTTTAAAGATATTTTTGTAGAATAATTATGTTTAAGAAAAATTCAAGAATTCAAGAAAATAGAATAAAAAATGTCATTTGGGATGGGTCTATGGACTATGAAAGTGATCCCTTTATAACAGGTGAAGACATCTCTGGAAATCCCGATTTTTATATAAATTTAATCATTGGTCTTGCTTCAAAATATTTTGGAAGGAACAATCTCGAAAGATTATTTTCAAATTGGGAGTACAATCTCTACCGAGATAAATTTGATATGTTTGCAATTTTTCTTTTAGAAGATTTTGTATACAAAAAGGAAGTTAGTTCTCGAAAGGTTTTGAAAACTTTGCGTAAAAATTATGCAAAAAAATTTTTAGAAGATAAATATGACTTGCAAAGAAAAAATTTGGCACTTAGAGAAAATTTATTTTTTGATATGCAGCTTAAAAAGGTAAATTCTATATTAGGAAGAAGTTACAAATTAAGCTACAAGAGAGAAAAAATTTTTGAAAATTTAAAATTAGATAGTGATACAGATGAAGATAATTTTGAAGAGAGAATCTTGAACATTTTTATCGAAAATCTAAACTACAAAAAAAATGAAATTTTAAAATTCTCTCCACTAAATAATATTGCACTTTTTGCTAATATTGGCTTTGTAAAGCTCGAAAGATCTAACAAACCCACAATATTTGGCGATTTCAAAAATAAAAAAACTAAAAATATAACAAGTTTTTTGTACTCCTTTGCTCTAAGACGCAGAAAGCAAAAATATAAATACATTGAGGATACCTTTGGAAAGTCAATTTATTCCGAAGATGAAATGAAAATAATTGAAGAAAAATATTTATATGGCGCACACAAAAAATCAAAACTTCACTATACAAGAGGTCTAAGCCACAAAAATATTGGCGAAGAAAATTTTGATGTTGATGTAATAAATAGACATCTGTTAAAATTTAAGGAAAATAAAAATTTTTATAATACCCAAATAAAAAGTCTTTCAAAAAAAATTAGAATGGCACTTTCAAATCATCTCGGTATAGAAGAAGTGGTTACAAGTAGTGGCAAATTGATTTCAAAATTATCCTACAAGTCAGTGATTTCTGACAATGTAAATATCTTTTCAAAAAAAATTTTAAATCTACACTCTAATATAAAGGTGGATCTAGTCCTTGATGCCTCTGCATCTTTAATAGACCTAGAAAGCGACATTGCCATAGAAGCGTATATTGTGTCAAAATCTCTTGAAAATAACGAAATACTTAATCGTGTGATTTCCTACGAAACTGTTGACGACTATACCATTATCACAATCTTAAAAAGCTATGAAGAAAAGTCTGACTATAAAAAAATTTTTAAATACAGGGCACAAGGCTGGAATCGTGATGGACTATTCTACCGTGGATACCTTAATTTAATAGAAGAAGAAAATGAAAATCACATGATGATTATCCTTACAGATGCCTTCCCACGAGATATAAAACCTCTAATTGGCAAAAACTTTTTTAGTTCCAAAAAATATTCTGACAAAGCATCTCTTGATGATGCGAAAAAAGAATTGGAAAAGCTGAAAAAAATAGGCATTCACACCTCAGCAATATTAAATAGTGACAAAGTAGACAACGCAAAATATTTATTTGATAGAAATTTTATAAAAATAAAAAGCGTAAAAGAAATAGCAAATGTCGCCGGTAGCTTTATCCAAAGAGAAATCGCAAATATAGAAAAAAAGTAAAACTGCAGCTAAAAAGTAGCCGCAGTTTTTTGTAAATTTGAAAGTTTAATTCTAATTTTCAAACATTTGGATTTTATAAAATTTATTTGCAGAATTTTTTTACTTTAATAATTCAAAGGCTTCTTGTGGTACATATACCGATCTCGTGCTGTAAATTGTAAGTCCTCCAAGTTCTACTTTTTCGCCATTTTTAATTGCATAATTCTTTGACACAGGAAAAATAATTTTGTCATCGCCCTTTGTTACAATTGCTTCATAATCATTTGTGCCTTTTGCTTTAAATTCAACTTTTGCGCCTTTATCTTCAAATCCCTTTCTAATTGGTTGGTAAAGTTCTTCTGTTAATTTATCTAGGTCAACGTCTAGTAAATCTTCAATATATCTTCCTATCTCATAATTGTGAACTGTTCCAATTAATCTTTCTGCGCCTTCCGCTGTTGAGTATGAATATAATCCCACATCTCCGCCAACGTGTCCACCAGTTGTCCATGCAATATGGCTTCTTGCTGAAATAATTCTTCCCATTGCTGATACTATGTCTTTTTCATTTTTTACTAAATTTAATTCTTCTTCCTTTAAATCTTTAATTCCAAAGTTTTTCGCCATAACTTCTTTAACATTTGATTTATCTTCTTTTACTTCTTCAGCTGCCTTTGTTACAGAAATTTTTGCCGATAAAATTAAGTTTGTAAATTCATTTAAAGGTGCTTTGTCATATCCTTTAGTTATATTTCTGTGTCCAAAAGTTATTCCGCCAGTTCCGTGGTCTGCTGCTATAACAATTACTGTGTCCTTATGTGTGTCTGCAAAGTCCTTTGCAACTTTTACTGCGTCGTCAAAGGCTTTGATTTCGTGAACAAGTGCAACTGGATCATTTGAATGAGCTGCCCAATCAATTTCAGAACCTTCTACCATCAAGAAAAATCCCTTGTCATTTTTTGAAAGGACTTCTAAAGCCTTGTCTGTCATTTCTGCAAGTGATGGTTTATTAGCCTTATCTCTGTCTATTTCATATGGAAAGGATTTATCTTCGAATAGCCCCCAAATTTTGTCGCCTTTTGAAGCTTTCATTCCTTCTAATGTGTCAAAATAATCGTAGCCTTTATTTTTGATTTCAGAAATAAGATCTTCCTTATCTTTTCTACTTTCTTTAGATAAATACGTGCTACCTGCACCTAGAACAACTTCCATTCCTTGATATACTTGTTGTTCGCCAAGGTCTTCGTAATTATTTCTGTCAGGATTGTGTGCAGAAAAATCAGCTGGTGTTGCGTGTTGAATATTTGAAGTTGAAACAATTCCAGTAGATCTTCCACTTCTTTCAGCACCTTCAAGTACATTTGCAATTGGTTGTTTTTCTCTATCTTTTTCAATTTCAATAGCACCTGGCATACCTCCCTTAGTTGGGTAACATCCAACGAAAGGTGATTCTGTTTTTATACCCGTTGCCATTGCTGTACCTGCTGGTGCAGAGTCTGCAATTGGAGTATTTGAGTTGTTGGTTTTTACAAGGCCAGTTGCCAAGTCATCCATTACAAACTTTTTATCTTTAGTCATCCATCTTGCAGTGGTAAGTGCTTCAACGCTCATTCCATCTGGTATCATCATGATTACATTTTTTGCACTTCCATAATCTTTCTTATCTGCAAAGACAAAGCTTGGTGCAAGAGTTGCTGCTACAAGTGTTACCGCTAAGACTTTCTTTAAACTTTTCATTTATTCCTCCTATAAAATTATTTAACTATAATTTAACAGAGGATTGTAAATTTATTATTTATCTAATGTAAATTATATAAATTATTTTTTACCATGACTTTGTTATTTGCAAACTATTATCCTGAAATATCTTAATTCAAAAATTTCCCACCATAAAAATTTTTATAAAAAAAGGACGCCTAAGCGCCCTAAAATTTATTTTAAACTTCAATTTTTCCGTAATTTCCATCTTTTCTTTTGTAAACTACAGAAATCGCATCAGTATTTGCATCTAAAAATACAAAGAAATTATGATTTAAAAGTTCCATTTGAAGAATTGCTTCTTCTTCATTCATTGGATTAAGTTCGAAGTTTTTCCTTTTAACTATTTTCTTTTCTGGTTCTTCAATTTTTTCTTTTTCTGCAATTTCGTCGAACCTAATAGTTTCATTGTTTTGGTATCTTCTTTTTAATTTAGTCTTATGTTTTCTAATTTGCCTAGCAAGTGCATCCACAGCGTTGTCCATTGAAGAGTACATATCGTCTGTAGTTTCTTCTGCTCTAATAATTGTCTTTGGTAAAAATATTGTAACTTCCACAGTTTGTTCTTCTCTTATTGTTGAGAATACAACTCTCGCTTCAACTTCCTTTGAAAAATATTTATCTAATTTGGAGAATTTTTTCTCTGCCACATTCTTCAAAGATTCTGTAAGTTCAATGTTTTTTCCAACAAAGTTCAATAACATAAACGTCACTCTCCTTTTCTATATTAAAGTTTTACCCAATTTTTACAATTTATATCAACGCTTTCATAATTTATCAAAATGTACTTTTAGATTTATTACTGGTATAATTATTATGTATATTAAATATAAAATTTAGAAGAGTTGATTAAATGGCAATAAAAAATAAAATAGATTACAAATATAGAATTGGGATGCGTGCAATTAAAACTGCTCTAGCAGTTGTTATTGGTCTTTACATCTCCCACCTTTTGAAATTGAACTCGCCAATATTTGTATCCATCGCTGCAATTTCTTCAATTAAGCCTTCTATGTCAGAATCTCTGGCAGATATGAAAAAAAGACTTTTCACTTGCATTGTAGGAGTAATAATTGGTTATCTCAGTTCAATTATATCTGTGCCATACCTAGTAGAACCACTTATAGGCGGCGCTGGAATTTTGATAATAATTTATATACTTGCCCTTGTGAAGATGCGTGACATGACACAATTATCATGTATAGTATTTGTGGCAAGTTTCTGCTCTAATTCAGACAAGGCTTCTTATGCACTAAATAGAATTATAGGTACAATTATAGGTGTAGTTGTAGGTGTGCTAGTAAATTACTATATATCTTCTCCAAATATCTGGGAAAATTTTATCGAGGCTTCAAAAAAATGCTACCAATCTGCAAATAAAGCTTTAAGAGAAATTATTTATGACAAAAAAACTGACTTATCTTCTTTCAATTCAAACTTTACTAATGTAAACACTCTATATAAGCTCTTAGAACAAGAAGTTAAAACTCCTTTTCACCACGCCCATTCAATATGGAGAGAATCACAAATAGTTTTTCTACTGGATAATATTTCCCTTCGGCTTCAAGTTATAAATAGTATGAATGTCAATTATTTTAAGGAAGATGTTTCAAAAGAAATAGAGAAGCGATATGATTTAAATGAACCTACTTCAAAAGACTTGACAGAAGTAGACAGTGTCTATAATTATCACATTGAATACATTCTAAGATACATGGACCAACTAAAAGAGTTGGTTGAAAAAGAATAGGTGAAATAATGAAATTAAAAACAAGAGAAATTTATGAAATAGCAGAAAAACTCTTGACAGAAAAGACTTTAGCTTTTAAAGAATTTTATAACAAAAGGGATTTTGCTCCTATATTAGAAAATCCCTATATAAATATAAGAAAAATCGACGAAATAATGGCATTCCTTCTCTTTGACTTTAAAGAATATGAAGAAAGTGCCAATTCTACAATAAAAAAAATGCTAAAAGAACTTAACTATGAAGTAAAAGACTTAGAATCCTTCATAAAAGTTTTAAGAGAGTCCTATGTTTCTATTTTTAGAATAGAAGAAGAAAATGATCACTATTTATTTTTCGATATTCTCCTTGATGAATATATTGAAGTGGAAAATTACACAAATATCAACATTACAAAATCGGATTTCGGTCTATATAGAATTTTTGGAGATGGTGAAAGAAATGCAATTCTTAACGTAACTCAAATGATGGACGAAGAAGTATTCATTGATTTTTACAACAATATTTCCAATTTGTTTTATCACATTGAAGAAAACTATGGTCCAATAACAATGAATAGGGATTTCTTAAAAAGAGAATTTTTAAATATAATTTCTGTCTTTGGAGTTACTTTAGAATCAATAAATAATAAACTTTTAGGTAAAATTAACGATGAAAATAGCAATGAAATAAATAATTTTGAATATTTAATAGATAAATTTTACGAAGAAGATCTTTTAGTTTTGCAAAATAAAGATATCTTTAAGAAAATTTTTTCAAATGCTGATGCTGAATTTATTCTTGATTTTTTTATAAACCTATTTTCTAAAATCTACGCTAACTTTTTATTTGAAGAAAATAAAACCTTTAAGGATTATGACATCGACTATAAAAAAATATTTAAGTACCTCTCTGAATCTGGCGAATTTTTAAATCGCATGGAACTATCAAACTCCCTAGAATTTTTAATTATCTTTTACGGAAAACTTCTTACCATGGGTCGCGATGTGAAAAATATCTTGAGGGACTTAAATGAAATTAAAGAAAATATTTTTTATTATTTAGATCTTTTAAAAAATAGCGAAGGTGGGTTTTATTTTGATGACGATATTTTACTCATACTTTCAAAAAATAAAAAATTTGTGTTTGGAAATACATTTATAGAAAATTTTGATAACTTTCTTACTTTTTTAGACATGAATTATGTAAATAAATTAAAATCTTGGGACTTGTCTCCTGCCATGCTCGAAAAATTTGCAAAGTCAATTAACTTAATTCCAATAAGGAATGTTAAAACCTTTAAAAATATGCATTTTCCACTTATCGAGCTATACTTTACCTTTATGGTGAAAAAATATTTGACTCTTATTACACAAGAAGATGAACCAGAAGAACTTTATCTAACAGATTATGCCGACAATTACCAAGCCTTTGACGACTTCACAAAGCTTTCCATTTGGATAGAATCTCTTTCTAATAGAGAGTTTTTAAAATCTGCCTTTGGCAAAAATTATGAAAAATACACAAGTTTTGTGATTGATTTTTTGAAAAAATTAAATGAAAAATCTTCTATAAAGGGCGAAAAATTTGACGTAGAAAAATCTTCTCTATTAAGTATTTTAAAAGACTTGGAAATTATAGAATCTAAAAAAGATTTCAGCGAAATAAAATTTACAAAACTTGGAAAAGATATTTTCAATTACTATAATACAGAAAAAGTAAATTCCGATAACATAATAAAAGTTAACTTCCATTGAAAATAAAATAACTTGTCTCAAATAGATCCTAGAGAATATATAATTAAAAATTCTGTTCTTTAGGATCATTATTTATAATAAGTATAGTGCAAAAACAATGATAATTATCTTTTACAAAAGAAAACTCGACTTTTTGCAAAATACGTTTTCATTTTCTAGTAATGTGGTATAATTAAAAAAACATATTATTATAAAGGGGGATTCTTATGGAAAAGAAAAAATTTAACTCTATGGATATCACATTATTCATTATTTACGCACTTTTTGGTATTTTTATGTTTTTTGTTCCTGTGAAAATAGGAGATGCGAACACAATACCTATTGACCACATTACAAGTTTTGTGAAAAAGATTCCAAACTATAATTTTGTATTTGGCGTATTTATGGTGCTTGCAGGAATTGCATATGCAATAAAAACAAAATCATGGCAAAAAAGTAAACTTCACTCAGTTTTCTTTGTTCTAAAACTTGTGAGTTTAATATTTCTATTTATGTATGTAACAAAAAAAGGTCCTGCAAAAATTTTTGATAAAAATATGCTTCCACTAATTTGGAATGGAATCATGGTTTCAGTAACTACAATCGTTCCAATAGGTTCAGTTTTTTTGGCATTTTTAACAGGCTTTGGACTTATGGAATTTATTGGTGTATTTATGGAACCTGTTATGAGACCTGTCTTTAAAACTCCTGGTAGATCAGCAGTCGATGCCGTTGCATCTTTCGTAGGATCTTATTCTCTTGCACTTTTAATAACTAATAGAGTTTATTTGGAAGACACTTACACAAAAAAAGAAGCTGCAATTATAGCAACTGGATTCTCAACAGTATCTGCGACATTTATGATTATCGTGGCAAAAACTTTGAACATAATGGATTATTGGCTAGCTTATTTCTGGATTACATTATTCGTAACATTTTTAGTAACGGCAATAACTGCTAGAATTTTCCCATTAAATAGAAAACCACAAGAATATTATTCAGGTAAAAAATATGTTCCTGAAGCAAAGAAAAAAATTGCTTTTTCTGACGCAGTAGATGCTGGAATGACAGCTTTTAAAAATTCTGGATCATTGCTTTCTGTAATAAAAGAAAACTTTATCGATGGATTTAAAATGGCACTTAACATTGCGCCTTCACTACTAGGCGTAGGTATGATTGGACTTTTACTTGCAGAATACACTCCAATTTTCCACATAATTGGATATATATTCTATCCTTTCACACTAATAACTAAAGTGGAAGAACCACTTATGGTGGCTCAAGCACTTGGTATGAGTATTGCAGAAATGCTTTTACCAGCACCAATAGTGGCAAATGCAGGACTTGGACTAATAACAAGAATGCTTGTAGCAATAGTATCTGTATCAGAAATACTTTTCTTCTCAGCATCAATCCCTGTAATGATGGGAACAGAAATACCTTTAAAATTCTCAGATTACATTATAATTTGGGTTGAAAGAATAATTTTAAGTATAGTTATCTCAATGCCAATACTTTATCTATTCTTCTGATAATTAAATATAATATTAATAGCCAGGTTTTAATGCCTGGCTTTTCTTTTGCTACTAAATTTTAAATTTAAATCTAGTGCAGAGTCTAATAATTTTAAATTTAACTATTATTGTACTTTTATTAGTGTTCCAAAAAATAGATAATTTTATAATAAAAAAACTGCTGGTGTTACCCAACAGTTTTTCATATTAATCAGCGCTATATGGAATAAGTGCAATTTGTCTTGCTCTTTTAATAGCAACTGTCATTTCTCTTTGATGCTTTGCTGTTAAACCAGTGATTCTTCTTGGAAGAATTTTGCCACGGTCAGAAATATAATTTCTTAGCATTTCAACATCCTTATAATCGATTTTTTTAGTTTTATCTTTTTCAAAAGGATCTACTTTTTTCCTTCTGCCAAATCTTCTTTGCATTTTTACCCTCCTTAAAATGGTATTTGGTCATTGTCAACAGGGAAAAATCCATCTTCATCATCACCATCATTGTTAGAAAAATCATTTCCATAAGCAGAATTTATTGGTTGTTGATTGCTAAATCCACCTTGATTTTGATCAAATCCACTTTGGCTTTGATTAAATCCGCCTTGGCTTTGATTAAATCCGCCTTGGCTTTGATTGAATCCACCTTGGTTTTGACCTTGGCTTGAACCAATGAAAGTTAAATTATTTACAATTACATCTGTTGTGTAAATAGTTCTTCCTTCTTTTTCATAGCTTCCTGTTTGGATTCTGCCTTCAATTCCAATTTGACTGCCCTTTTTATGGTAATTTGCAATAAGTTCAGCTGTTGCTCCAAAAGCTGTGCAAGAAATAAAATCAGCTGTTTGTTGATTATTTGCTTGAGCTTCTTGTCTCTTTTGCTTAGACATTCTTCTGTCTACAGCAATTGTGAAACGGCACATTGCAGTTCCTGTTTGCGCATAACGAAGTTCTGGATCTCTTACTAGTCTTCCTATTAAGTTAACACAATTCATAAAAACTCCTTAGTCCTCAACTTTAATAATCATTTGTCTCATAACTGGGTCCATAATCTTTGCGACTCTGTTGATTTCAGCAATGTCTTCTGGTATTGTTTCGAATTCAACAAAAATATAATAAGCTTCTTTTTTATAGTTGATTTCGTAAGCTAATTTTCTCATGCCCCACTCATCAACATTATTAATTTTACCATCTTTTTCGATTACCTTTTTAAGTCTGTCGAAAGAAGCATTTTTCTTTTCTTCTTCCACTTCAGGATAAAACATAATCACCGCTTCGTATTTATTCATACTTTTCACCTCCTCATGGTCTTCGGCATAGTTAAAAAAACTATGCAAGGATTTCAATCTTTGATATTATATATTAAAGAAGAAATTTAGTCAAGATTTTTTAAAATTGAGGTAATTATGCAAGTAAAAAAAATCAAAGTTAACAAAAAGAAAAATATTGCACTAGTTGCACACGATCACAAGAAAAAAGAGCTTTTAAATTGGGTTAAAAAACACGAAAAAAAACTTTCGCATCACAATTTTATTGGAACAGGAACTACTGCTGCATTAATTTCTCGTGAGACTTCTCTCGATGTAAAGAGGCTTGTCTCTGGTCCCCTTGGTGGCGATCAACAGCTTGGTGCAAAAATTTCAGATTCAAAAATTGATATCTTGATTTTTTTCTGGGATCCCCTTGAGGCACAACCTCACGACCCAGATGTAAAGGCTCTGCTTAGAATTTCCACTCTATACAATATTGCCCTTGCCACATCACCAACTACAGCTGATTATATTTTATCTTCGCCAATGTTTAACGATGAGTACGATGTTGAAATTTTAGATAACGAATATTCTGTGGAAGAAAGAATTTCAAAAAGTGATTTTGATTAACTTTTAAAAAATAAGTGGTAAAATTAATATATAGAAACTTTTTAAACCTTTGATTACATCTTTTTTAAATTAATGTCTTTATGACAAAAATAATAATGCTGTGAAAAAAATAATTACAGGTTCACAAAAAATTTTAGTTTACAAAATAATGGAGAAAAGAATGATAGTGGAAGAGTAAACTTAAAGGACAGGAGGCATTGCATTATCCTGTTTTTTATATTTTTTATTTACATTGCATTTAATAATCTTTGGTATGTATTGTAATGATATTTTATGGACATAAAAATAGGAGGACTTATGGATTACAGAAGATTTGACGACAAAATAATTGCAAGAATTGACAGAACTGAAGAAGTTCAAGAAAAATTAAAAGAAATTGCTTTAAAGGAAAATATTAAACTTGCAAGCATCTACGGCATTGGAGCAACAGACGACTTTACTATTGGACTTTACAGTGTTTCAAAAAGAGATTATAAAGAGAAAAATTTCAAGGGCGAATTTGAAATCTTATCGATAATAGGAAGTATCTCAACATTAAATGGAGAATACTACCCTCATCTTCACATCTCAACATCTAATGAAGAAGGAAATGTCTTTGGTGGTCATTTAAAAAGTGCTAAGATAAGTGTAACTTGCGAACTAACAATAAATATAATTGACGGCATAGTTGAAAGACAAAAAGACGAATACACTGGTTTAAATGTTTATAAATTTAATTGATTTTAAAAAAAGGCGCATCATATCATAATGATCTCGCCTTTTTTCTTTTTTAATCTTTAATTTTTAATTTTCACCATTTAAAAAGTCAATTGCATATTGTGCATAAGTTGCTGCACCATTTGCAAGTACAGATTCATCTACATTAAATCTTTCATTGTGATGTGGGAAGTCTGCACCAACTAATGGATTTCTACATCCTACAAAGCCAAAACATCCCGGTTTCTTTTCAAGATAAAAGGAAAAATCTTCGCCACCAGTTGTCTTTTGCATTAAGGCAACTGCATCTTTTCCTGCGAATTTTTCAATAGCTTTTTCTGCAATTTGAGAAGATTTTTCTTCATTAATAGTTGGTCCTAGAATATACGTGTATTCAAGTTCATAAGTTGCACCATAGGCATCACATACTCCCTTTATTACTCGTCTCATATCATTTTCTATTCTTTCGCCAACTTCTCTTGAGAAATATCTATTTGTCCCTTCCATCTCAGCCTCTCCTGCAATGATGTTGAATCTATTTCCACTGTGGAAAGATCCAATTGTAACAGTTACAGAATCAAGTGGAGAGTAATTTCTTGAAACCAATTGTTGTAATGCTTGTACTACTGCTGAACCAGTTACTACTGCATCAATTGTTTCATTAGGTAATGAGCCATGACCAGATTTGCCTTTGATTTTTATCTTGAACATATCTGCTGCTGCCATTCTATCTCCAGCTTCTACAGAAATTTTCCCTGCTTCAACACCAGACCAAATATGCGAACCATAGATATTATCTGTTTCTTCAAACCAATTGCCTTGTCTTATCATGTACTTTGCGCCAAGTCCAACTTCTTCTGCTGGTTGGAAAATTAAATAAACTTTTCCGCATAGATCATTTTGGACTTCTTTTAACATCTTTGCTGCACCTAGTAACATTGCCATATGAGTGTCATGTCCACAAGCGTGCATTTTGCCAACATTTTGTGATTTGTATTCTACATCATTTTTTTCCGTAACATTTAGTGCGTCAATATCAGCTCTAAGTGCAACAGTCTTCCCTGGTTTTCCACCCTTAATTACACCTATTACTCCTGTCTTTGGTTCTTCAGTTGGTATTTCATATGGTATTCCCATCTTTTCTAGCTCTTCTGCAATTTTCTTTGTTGTTTCAAATTCTTCAAAAGAAAGTTCAGGATGCATATGAAAATATCTTCTCATTTCAATTATATAGTCTTTGTTTTTTTCAATTAAATTTTTTACGTTCATGTCTTCTCCTTTTAAACTAAAAAATAGCAAATTACATTGCAGGTGCTAGCATTGGTGCTAAAATTCCTGCTAATACTACGGAACCTATTGAAACTGTTACAAAACCTGCGACTAACATCTTAGGCAAGATTTGTGATAATAGTAGTTCTTTTTCTTCTTCAGATTTTGCCATACCTCTTGCAACTTCTTGTGAAACTACATAAGTTCCTGGAAATCCAAAAAGTGCTGATGATCCTATTGCAAATGCCATCCACGGTCCAGTTTTTAAAACTTTTCCAACTATTATAGACATAATGCCTATACCTATTGTTCCTAATACAAGACAAATAACAATTGGAACTAAAATTCCAAGTATATCTGTTGGACTTGCACCTGCAAGACCTCCATATATTACAGCCATAAGTGCTGCCATTAAAAATCCAAAAGAATTACCCTTATTAAGTGGCTCTCTTTCCAAAAATCCAATTTCAGCAAAAATTATGCCAAGAATAAGTGCTAAAACATTTTTATCAATTCTAACTAAAGCATTTAAAATAAATATCCCCGTATCAACTCGCTTTAATAAACTTGAAACAAAGGTAGCAATAAATGCTATTAAAATTGCCTTTGCCAAAAAATAATTGGGAGAAGTATATTTTTGTGGAAGTTGGAAAATTGTCTTTAATTCTCTTTGCTCCACTACTTCGTCTTCTTGAAAAGTGTGTCCTTCTGCATTCAATTTTAAAATTCTATTTGCCTCTCGTCTAAGACAAAATGATGCTAAAGGATAGCCAATAAAACCTTGCAATACAACTAGTAATGTTGCCATTAGTTTTAAATCATTTCTTCCAATAGCTGCTGCAGATTCTGCCATTTGTAACCCAGCAATGATTCCACCAGAAATAGGCGGTGCTGCTACTATTGCCGTTTCTTTTCCTACAATTGGGCTACCTACAAGTAGTAACAAAATAACTATACCTATAATTCCACCTGATGCAATAAGAACAGTTTTCCATTGTGCAATTAGTTGACCCAAATTTAACATTGAACCCATGTGAACTAAAAGTGTTGTAATAGTTACTGCTCCAATATTATACAAAAGGGAATCTTTAAAAAGTGTTTCAGGTATACCTATCCAAAAACCACCTAAAAATATTACAGAACAGACAAATAGCGACGGAACAATACTTTTTGTTGCAGTTGCAACGACATCGCCAATTGTATAAACTATAAAAATAAATAATAATGCCTGAAGTGCGTCCATATTTCTTCCTCCTTTTTATCGCTTTTAATGAGTGAAGCGAATTGTTTTAGCAATTATTATATGCCTCAATACTTTTTTTGTCAATAATTAACTTTTTTATCTCAATATTTTTAAAAATTAAATTAATCATTTGATTTATAATTACAACTATTTATTTGAAAAAAAGCTTAAATTTTTACAAAACTATTATCTGTGATAAAATAATTTTAGAATTGGAGGTTCTTTATGGAAAAGATTTTAGATAGATTTTTAAATTATGTTTCTTTCGAAACTACTAGCGACGAAAATTCGAACACTTGCCCTTCAACAAAGGGACAAGTGAAACTTGGAAATTTTTTAGTTGAAGAATTAAAAAGCCTTGGCATTGACACAAAAATTGACGAAAATGGTTATGTCTACGGCAGTATTCCAGGCAACGCAAAAGCTAAAAATACCGTTGGATTTATCGCACACATGGACACTTCTCCAGATATGTCGGGCAAAAATATTAAGGCAAATATAATAAAAAACTACAATGGTTGCGACATAAAATTAAATGACGATTTCACTACAGCTGTCTCTGATTTTCCCTTTTTAAAAGATTTAAAGGGTGAAACTATTATTACAACTGACGGAAACACTCTTCTTGGCGCAGACGATAAATCTGGCATTGCAATAATTATTTCTGCTATTGAAGAACTTTTAAAGGACAAAGATGCAAAATATGGCGACATAAAAATAGCCTTCACACCTGATGAAGAAGTAGGCAGAGGTGCAGATAATTTCGATGTGAAAAAATTTGGTGCAGATTTTGCTTTTACTGTGGACGGCGGACCAATTGGCGAACTTGAATACGAAACTTTTAACGCAGCTTCTTGCAAAGTTGAAATCCAAGGGAAAAATGTTCATCCAGGATCTGCAAAGGACGTAATGGTAAATTCTCAACTAATTGCCATGGAATTTAATTCAATGCTTCCTGTAAAAGAAAGACCTGAATACACAGAAGGCTATGAGGGCTTTTCACTTTTAATTGGCATAGAGGGAAGCGTCGAGTTCACAAAAATGAATTACATCATAAGAAATCACTCAAAAGAAAAATTTGAAGAAATGAAAAATTTGTTTGAAAATATAGCAAAGTTTTTAAATAAAAAATATGATGACCGAATTAAAATTGAAATTAAAGACCAATATTACAATATGAAAGAAAAAATTGAAGATCACATGGAGATAATTGACCTTGCAAAGACTGCTTTTGATAGGGCAGGTGTTCTTCCAAAAATTGGACCAGTTAGAGGAGGAACTGACGGTTCAAAATTATCCTTCATGGGCCTTCCAACTCCAAATATTTTCACTGGCGGATATAATTATCACGGAAGATACGAACTTGTGAGCCTTGACCAAATGAAAAAATCTAAGGAAGTTGTCAAAAATATTGCAAAATTATTAGTCGAATAAATTTTTAATCATCACTGCATTAAAAATAAACCTAATTTATAAACCTCATGCTGAAATGCCTATGTGAATTGTGCCTTTTAAGACAAAGATCTTCCTTAAAAAATTACAATGTTTGAGTAAATCAAATTTGCTATTTTAGAACTTTAATTTAGAAAGCACAAATTTTTGAGTAAGATATTTCTGCACGAGGTTTCTTTATTAACTTTGCGTTTTTTCATTGCAAAAACTCGTAAAAAAAGAACCCTAAGGTCCTTTCTTATAAATTATTTTCTTTATCTTCTTTAGAATTATTTGAAGAATTTTCTTTTCTTACAGCTTCTTTCTTTAACTTTTCCCTAAGTTCTCTATCTCTAATTTTTTGTTCAGCTGCTGCTCTTTCTTCTTCTGTCATTTTTTGTAAATCTTCTTCTGTCAAATTATTCTCTATGTTTTCACCTTCAGCTGCATTCTTTCTCAATCTTTCAAGTTCTGATGCTTCATACCTTGCACTTTCTTTGTCAACAAAATATAGAGGAGAACCCTTCTTCGTCCTTCCGTTAGCAGTTTTCATTCCTATATTTTCCTTATCGAGAGTTACACCATAGTATGCTAGATAGGATAATTGTCCATAATTCATGTCTGTTTCAATGTGTTTATTTGCAATTGATACAAGTTTTGGAAGCTTTAGAAGCATTTTTGGAGACTTCATTTTTTCAAAAATCTTCATTATAAAATCTTGTTGTGCCTTAATCCTGTCGAGGTCTTGGTCTTTGTATATTTTCCTTATTCTAAGATATTTTACTGCATTATCGCCATTTAATAAATGAAGTCCCTCTTTAAAATCAATTTCAAGTGGCGGTATTGTTGAGGGATCAGTGTACTTGTACTCTGGAGTGTAAACTTCAACTCCACCTATTGCGTCAACAAGTTCCTTTACTGCTTCATAATTAACCGTTACATAATGGTCGATTTTCACATTAAGAAAATCCTCAATACTTGATACTTGTAGGTCAATTCCTCCACGAGAATAAGCCGCATTCATCCTATAATTGTCGTAACCCTTTAACTTATAATATGTATCTCTTGGTATTGATAATAATCTTACTCTATCGTATTTGGGATCAATTGATAATAGCATAATAGTGTCAGCTCTCTTAGAATCTTTATCCTTTTCATAAGTAACTTCACTAGAATCTATTCCAATTAATAAAATATTTACAATGTCTTCATTTTCATTAAAGACAGTAATTTTTTCTGGTTCAGTAATTTCTTCTTTATTTATAATTTTATTATTATTTAATTTTTTTCCCCTTGGCATAAACATAAATGTAAGTCCCAATGCTCCAAGGAGGAGTATAACTATAAGGAATACAAATATTCTGTAAATATATTTCATATTGACCTCCTTAACTAAGTCTATATAAAATCATATAATTTTTCAATACTTTTTAATTATATGATATGATAAATTTATTTTAGGGTAAAAAATAAATATGAAAATATTATTAGATGCAGACGGATCACCTGTTCGTGAAATAACAGAAAAACTAGCAAAAAAATATGGTGCAAAGCTCCTACTTGTAAAAAATTATACACAAGATTTTAGTTCAAACTACGGCGAAGTCATTAGCGTTGACATATCAAAAGAAGCAGCTGACCTATATATCGCAAATCACGCAAATAAGGGAGACCTCGTGATTACAAATGATAGAGGCTTGTCTTCTCTTGGCCTTGCAAAAGGCTCAAAAGTCATGGACTTCCAGGGTAATTTCATCGACGATAATAATATTATGGAATTGTTAGAAAGCCGTCACTTTAACCGAAAAATGCGCAATAAAGAAATTTACTTTAATATTGCTAAGAGAAAAAAATGTGACGACCAAAATTTTTACCGATCATTAAATAAATTTTTGGAGGATATAAATATGCTTACACTATTCATTTCAAGTTTATGCCCCGATTGCCCACCTGCAATCGCAGAAATTAAAGAAAAAAATTTGGACTGTGAAATTGTAGACATTACAGCATCAATGGCAAACTTAAAGAGATTTTTAAAGGAGAGAGATTTCTCCGAAGAATTTGACGAAATTGTAAAAGAAGGCAGAGTTGGCGTTCCTGCACTTATGCGTGACGAGGATTTTTACTTCTTTGATGGAAATTTAGATGAATTTTTAAGGAGATAATATGGAATTTACCGATTTTAAAGAATTGGCAAAAATAAGACAGTCTTGTAGAGATTATGATCCAGATAGAAAGGTTGAAATAGAAAAATTGCAAACTTGCCTTGACACAATTAAGCTTGCACCTTCAGCTTGCAATGCACAACCCTATTACTATTACATTGTTCACGGCGATAATGCGAAAATTATTTCAAAATACCTTCAACTTGGAAAAATGAATTCTTTCACAAAAGATGTAAATGCTTTTGCCATTGTAACAGAAGAAAACTACAATTTGACTGCAAAAATTGGCTCTAAGGTAAAAAATCAAGATTTTAAATCAGTTGATATTGGAATATCTACGGCTTATTTTACAGCAGAGGCAACAACACTTGGGCTTTCAACTTGCATAATAGGTTGGTTTGACGAGGAAAAAATTCAAAAATTCTTAAATACTAAAAGTAGAATTAGACTTGTAATAGCAATTGGCTACGCAAAAAACGAAGAAATTCGCGAGAAAAAAAGAAAGACATCAGAGGCATTGTATAAAATAATTTCAGAAGATCTTTAATTTAATAATTTGCTCTTTGTCAAATAATGTTGGTGAAGAAAAATTAATTTATATGGTATATGGTTTATTGCCTAAACCATATATTTTTTTATGTTTCATCTTTTTTATTTTTCAAAGAGTAAAATATGGCATTTTATTGGACGTAAATTTTTCCAAGAGTTTTACTGCAATAAAAAATGGAGATAAATATCTCCAAATTTTTACTTATTAAGTTCTTCTTCCATAAATTGTACAAGTTTAGAAAAA
The DNA here is from genome assembly GCF_050315115.1 of Peptoniphilus sp. SGI.035. Lineage (NCBI taxonomy): Bacteria > Bacillati > Bacillota > Tissierellia > Tissierellales > Peptoniphilaceae > Peptoniphilus > Peptoniphilus sp. SGI.035. The sequence goes on along the minus strand of NZ_JBNPOJ010000002.1, from coordinate 114,341 downwards.
TATTTTTCTTCTAGGCTTGTGAAGCGGCCTATTTTTGGCGAATCCAAATCTAAAACTGCAATGACTTCGCCCTTTATTTTTATTGGCAAGACAAGCTCGGAATTTGATGCACTGTCGCAGGCTACATGTCCTTTAAATTCATGGACATTTTCTATTCGCATAATTTTTTGTACCTTCCAAGCTGCGACGCAAACTCCTTCATCTTTTAATCTAGTGCAAGCTGGCAAACCTTGAAAAGGTCCAAGGACAAGTTCATCTCCACGCACGAGATAAAAACCTGCCCAATTCAAATTCTCTACTACATTAAAAATTATGGAAGAAAGATTTGCCATCATGGCGATTAAGTCTTTTTCTGTTTTTATCGTGGCTTTCCCAAAGTCCACCATGTACTCAAGTCTTTCCTCTTTGTTTAAATTTTTTATTCCTTTGATTTCTAAAGTCATAATATATTAAAACTACCTTTTATAAACAATTTTACCGCCAACAATAGTCATTAAAGGTTTAATTTCCTTAATCTCCATTGGGTCAATAGTGAATATATCTCTGTCTAAAACTACAAAATCTGCCAAGAAGTCTTTTTTTATTCTTCCCTTTATGTCTTCCGCAAATTCTACATAGGCAGATTCAGTTGTGTAAGCATCAATTGCTTCATATACATCTACGCATTCCTTTGGATAAAATCCACCTTCAGGCTTTCCCAATTTGTCCTTCCTAGTTACTGCCATGTAAATATTTGGGAAAGGATTCAAATTTTCCACTGGTGCATCGGTACCATAGGCAACATGAGCACCAAGGTCTTTTAAAGATTTAAATGCATAGGATGTGCTTGCAAGTTCCTTTCCACATCTATCCTCAACTACTTTCATGTCGTAATCTAAAAATATTGGCTGTGCCATTACGCAAATGTCGTCTTTTGCAATTCTTTCTACAAGTTCTTTATCTGTTATTTGACAATGAACTAAAGTGTGTCGAAGGCTGTTTTTGCCATTTTTAAAAGATTCTTCATAACATTTTACTGTATCTTCAATTGCCTTATCGCCAATTACGTGAGTAATGACTTGGAGATTATTGTCGCTTGCAAGTTTTACATACTTCCTCATCTCTTCATCCTTTATCCAAGGAAGTCCGTGATTTTCTTTGTCATCATTGTAACCGTTGCGCATTAAAGCTGTCCTTGCGCCAAGTGATCCGTCCTTAAATAATTTAAGGGGCCCAAGTTTTAAGTAATTGTCCTTATAATCTTCTGACTTAAATTCTCCAACAGTTAAGTATTTTTCAAATTCAGAAAAATCATTGAAACAAACTTGATGTCTATATCTAATTTTTTTATAGGATTTATAGATGTCCTTTAAAAGTGCAAAGGCAACTGGTCCATTCATAAAAGTTGTGCCCACATCATTTGATTGTACAGATGTAAGTCCACAAGATATTGCATAATCCATAGTTTCGATTAGCATTTCTCGCCTTTCTTCTAAAGTAAAATCGGGGATTACATCCTTTGCAAAGTTGCAAGCATTGGCAGTATAAACTCCGCTTGGATAGCCGTCTTCTCCTATTAAAAATTCTCCGTCAGGATACTGTGGACTGTCCTTAGTTAGTCCAAGAATTTCAATTACCCTTGTGTTAGATGAAACTATATGACCGCAAACTCTTTCTAGTACAATGGGAATTTCTGTTGAAATTTTATCTAAATCAAATCTATTAGGGATTCTCTTATCTCCAACAAATAAATCTTGATTCCATCCAATTGCGTGGATTCCCTTTTCACATCTCTTGGGATTTTTTTCCATAAAGATTTTGCATCTTTCTATCATTTCTTCAATAGACTTTACGCCTTCTATATCAACTTGGTTCCTGCTTTCTCCAAATTGCATAAAGTGCAAATGTGAATCATTTAGTCCTGGGATTACAGTTTTTCCATTGCAGTCAATTTTTTCTATTGCTGAATCAGAATATTTTTCAAAAAGATCTTCACTTTTTCCTACTTCTTTTATAAATTCATCTTCAGTGTAAATTGCCTCTTGAAATTCATCTCTATTTACATAAACTTTTCCATTGTAAAATAATTTTTTCATCTTATACACCTTTTTCTTTTTTTAATTTTGCATCAAAAATCATATAAGTGATTGCTCCAAGAGCTGGTACTACAAGTCCAGTTAGCCCTGTAATTGGATCTTCAATTGCACCTTGAACTACAAGTCCTGCAAAAATTAGAGCTGTTATTATTACGGAAACTGGATAAAACCAAACTTTGTAAGGTCTTTCTATATTCGGATATTTTTTTCTAAGTATTGGAACACTTAAAATTGTAAGTACTGAAAAAATCATTCCTGTAATTACTACCATATTAGTAAGCTGGTCTAAGTTTGATGCCATTACAAGTATACAAGAAAATACACATTGCACAATAATTGGTGCTGTCGGAACTTTATATTTTGGATGAAGTTTTGCAAATGCTTTAAAGAAATGACCTTCCACCGCCATGGCATAGTACATTCTTGGTTGTGCAAGAATAAGTCCATTTAATGTTCCAAACATTGCAAGTATCATTCCTGCACTTACTATAATTACGCCAACGTGACCAAATACTCTTTTTGCAACTTCTGTGCCAAGATAAAGATTGCCGTTATTTATCATGGATACAATTTCGTCGTGAGGTATTACTTTCATAATTGCAAAGTTAAATAATGTATATAAAACTGTGATGCCACCAATTCCTATTATTAGTGCAAGGGGCAAATTTTTGTGAGGTTCCTTTATTTCCTCTGCAACTGTATTTAAATTTGTCCACCCTTCATATGCCCACAAAGTTGCAACAACAGCTATGGCAATTATGCCAAAGATATTTGTATCACTTGTCCTTGAATATTCAATTGCACTTCCAAGGCTCAAATCAGGACTTATCTTTCCAACAAAAAGTGCAGCCACCATTACAATTCCTATGGGAACAAGTTTTGCAACCATTGATAAATTTTGAAGAATTGACGATGCCTTTACACCAAATAAATTGTATATTGTAAGTGCAATAATTAAAAATATTGCTGCAATTTTTATTCCAAAGTCAGAAATTTCGAAAAAACTTTTAAAAACACTCATAAGGGCGATGGAAACTGCAGCAACTGAACCCGGTCCTCCCACTATCCAATCAGTAAATCCAGATATAAATCCAGCTATTGGATGATATGCTTCATTTAAGTAAACAATTCTTCCACCTGCTTTTGGCATTGCTGTGCCAAGTTCTGCATAGCAAAGTCCACCAAAAAGTGTGATAAGTCCACCAATTATCCAGCAAATAAGAGCTAGACCTGAATTCATATTTGTCCTTTGAAGAACATAGGATCCAAGATAAAAAATACCAGATCCGATCATAATTCCACCGATAATACTTACGCCGCCAAAAACGCCAATCTCTCTTTTAAACTCTGTATTTTCAGTAGTTAACCTTTCAATATTCTTTGAATTATTATTCATAGGACACCTCTTTCCTTTTTATTTTTACATTAATTTTTAAAGCTGTGAACTGGAGCAGGTATAAATCCTCCTCGATTTGCAAATCTTTCACTACTTCCTTGTTGAACTGGAATTATTGGTGCAGAACCTAAAAGTCCGCCAAAGATAGCCTCTTCGCCAACACCCTTTCCAATTACTGGGATAAGTCTAACCGCAGTAGTCTTTTGATTTATAATTCCAATCATTGCTTCGTCTGCGATTATTGCAGCTAATGTTGACGCCTTTGTGTCCCCTGGAATTGCAATCATATCTAGACCTACGGAACATACGCAAGTCATTGCCTCAAGTTTATCAAGTCCAATGTGCCCATTTCTCGCCGCTTCAATCATTCCTTCATCTTCACTTACTGGAATAAAGGCGCCACTAAGTCCTCCAACGTGACTTGATGCCATAATTCCGCCTTTTTTTACCGCGTCATTTAACATTGCAAGTGCTGCAGTAGTTCCATGTCCTCCTGCAAACTCTACTCCAATTTCTTCTAAAATTCGTGCAACAGAATCGCCAATAGCTGGTGTCGGTGCAAGAGATAAATCAATTGTTCCAAAAGGAACTCCTACTTTATTCGCAACTTCTGTGCCAATAAGCTCGCCCAATCTCGTTATTTTAAATGCTGTTTTCTTAATAGTTTCAGAAACTACATCAAAGCTTTTGCCTCTAACTTTTTCTAGTGCGTATTTAACTACACCAGGTCCAGATACCCCAACGTGAAGAACTACATCTCCCATTCCAACACCGTGGAAAGATCCTGCCATAAAGGGATTGTCTTCAACTGCGTTTGCAAAAACAACTAATTTTGCGCAACCAATAGAATCAGAGTCCTTAGTTTTTATAGCAGTTTCGTGAATAATCTCTCCCATAAGTTTAACTGCATCCATATTTAGACCCTTTTTTGTAGTTCCAACATTTATTGAAGAGCAAACTTTTTCTGTTTCGGAAAGTGCACGAGGAATGGAATTTATTAAAATTTCATCAGCTGGCGTCATTTCTCCATGAACTAATGCAGAAAATCCACCAATAAAATCTACTCCTATTTCCTTTGCAGCTTTGTCGAGAGTCCTTGCAAATTCTGTGTAGTCTTTTTCATCAGTCGCACCTGCAATAAGGGCAATAGGTGTTACGGAAACTCTTTTATTTACAATTTCAACACCGTATTTTTTGCCAATTTCATTTGCATATTCAACTAGATTCTTACCGTATTTTATTATTTTGTTATATATTTTTTTGCGTGCAGCTTCTCCATCTTTGTCTATACAGTCCAAAAGTGATATGCCAAGAGTTACAGTCCTAATGTCTAGGTTTTCTTGGTCAAGCATCCTAACTGTTTCTAAAATTTTTCTTTTATCCATAGGTTACTCCTTAAATTTGGTGCATCTTGTCGAAGATACCTTGGTGTTGAACTCTAATAGAAAGATCTAATTCTTCGCCAAGTTTTTCGTAAGCATCAACAACCTCTTGGAATTCAACATTCATTTTAGTTAAATCAACTATTACTATCATTGTGAAATAACCGTCTAAAATTGTTTGAGTGATATCTACAATATTTAGATCAAACTCCACCATTTTCTTTACTACTTCATATACAATACCAATTTTGTCACTGCCGATGACAGTTATAACAGCCTTCATAGCATCCCCCTTAATTAAAATTACAACTATTATATCATACATTTAAAGCATTAATAATCCCTTTATGGTTGCCCTTTATTTTACTTTATTATATTATAATATAAAAGGAGGAAAGTATGAAAAATTTTAAAATTTTAATAATATCTTTGATTACAATTTTGTTATTTACAGCTTGTGGGAAAAATATTGTTGAAAAAAATAAAATAGAAGATAAAGAAAAAACTGTGACAAAGGAACCTGAAATAAATCTTTATATTGCCAGAGAAAATCTTGGAGAGTCCAGTGAAAAATTTCCTCTTTCACAAATTATTGGCGAAATAAATTTGAATCAGTATGAAAAACTTTTTAATAATGCAAACTTTACTGACAAAAAAATAGAGAAAAGCAAAAACAATGTAGGTGATGTAATAATTTCATCAAATTATAGAAAAATTAAATTTGCAAAAAAAGCTAAAAATAATATTTTTGAAAATGAAGAAATTAAAAAAAGTGGATCAAAAATAATTGAGTCCCAAATTTCTCTAAGAGATAAAGCTTTTTCATATTTGCTTTCAAATAAAATGCGAGAAATTGATAATCCAAAAACTCCAGATAAACTTGGTGCTTATAGCACTTATTTTGTAAAGGACTTCTTTGAAGATGGAAAATTAATTTTACTTGCTAATGTATATAATTTAAATTATTCCTTTAAAGATGGAATTTTTGAAGAAGAATCTGGTTCTCATATGCCTATTGAATTTCAATATGTATTAAATAAAGATAATAATTTTGTCTTTGACAAGGTAATTTATGCACAAGATGGATCTTTGTATGCTCCTTCTATTAAAAAAATGGCTCGTGGCGATAAAATGACTTTTGATTATTTAATGAAAGAGGGCTATAACAAAGAAGACTACGATGAGTTAATGGATGATTTGTTTTATTTAGCTCAAGAAAAGGGATTAGATAATTTTTCCCACAAACTAAAAGAAATTCCTGGATATGAAAATGACGTAGTCTACATTGAAAAGGCTCCAAGACTAATTGAAGGCAATGTAGAAATTGCAAAGAAAAAGGATTACGAAGAAGCTAAAAAAACTGTAGGTAAAGATAGCTGGTCACACTGTGAAGGTATACTTTACAACAAAAAAACAGGTATTGCAGTAAAAACTTTTATAGATTATTTTGAGTAATTGAAAAACCCTTGATTAGAATTCTAAACAAGGGTTCTTTCGATTTTTTATTAATTTTTCTTACAAGCTTCAATAAATTTTTCAAAAATTTTATTCATACCTTTATCGTCGTACATCATTTCTGGATGCCATTGAACTGCTAAGGCAAACTTTTTGTAATCGAGATATACAGCTTCCACAAGTCCTTCTTCTGAAAGTGCTGCTTTTTTTAAGTTTTTGCCAAGTTCATTTATGCCTTGATGGTGGTAGGAATTTGTCCAAATTTCATCTCTTCCAAAAATTTCATAAAGTGGAGAACCCTCTATAATATTTATTGAATGTGATGGTTCATTTCTAAGTGAGTTGCTCATTGAATGTGCGGGAAAACCTGCTGATGGCAAGTCTTGATGAATAGTTCCTCCTAAAGTGATATTTAAAATTTGAAGACCTCTACATATTCCAAGAAAAGGAATATCCCTTTCAAGTGCATACTGTGTCATGAAAATTTCTTCATGATCTCTAAGATTGTCAAATTTTCCAGCTTTTCCACTGTTTCTTTCATTATAAGTCCTTGGGTTTACATCGTGTCCACCAGATAAAAGCAATCCGTCAACTTTGTCTAGCACAATTCTCATGTCTTCCAAGTTCTTTACATTTGGTATTAATATTGGCACGCCGCCATTTTTTTCGATAGCTCTAATATAATCAGCTGCAATAAGTTGCCAATCTTGACCTTCCACTCCAATTTGTCCAACATCATTTTGAGAAATGTCTCTAAGTGAGTTTACAGAAATTCCTATAATTGGTTTCATAATCTTCCTCCCGTAATTTAATATCTTTATTATATCAAAGAGATGAAAAATTTGGTAATATATAAGATCTCTTTGTTTTATTGATTCAAATTTTATGCTGATATATAATTAAAAAATTAGAGGTGTTTTATGAACTTAAGAAGACAGTTTTTCAAATTTGTGATCCCATCAATAATTGCCATGTGGGTCTTTTCAATTTACACAATTGTCGATGGATTTTTTGTTGCAAATTTTGCAGGCGAATTAGAATTATCTGCTGTAACAATAGTAATTCCATATGTAAACTTTCTCTTTGCTATTGCTATTATAACTGGCGTTGGGTCTCAAACTATAATTGGTATTGAACTTGGCAAGGGAAATAGAGATAAGGCAAATAAAGTTTTCACTTTTATAATCATTTTTATACTTGCCTTTGCAGTTCTTCTTGCTTTTTTTGCACTAATTTTTATGGATAAAATCATTCTTTTTTTGGGTGCTGACTCTAATTTATTTCCACTTTCACACCAATATTTGTCTGTAATCGTGTTCTTCTCTCCCTTTTATATAATTTCTTATGCCTTTGAAGTTTTGGTAAAGGTAGATGGATATCCTAGAACTGCCATATTAGGAGCAATCTCCGCTTGCGTTACAAATATTATTTTAGATTATATTTTAATTGACAAGTTTCAAATGGGTGTAAAAGGTGCTGCCTTGGCTACAGGCATTGCACAATTTCTATCTTGTGTTATATTTTTTATTCACTTTAGATCTACCAAGGGCTACCTTCGCTTTATGAAAATAAAAATGAGTGCTAAAGAAATTTTTGATTATTTAAAAACCACAATAGCCTATGGTTTTGGCGAATTTATATCGGAACTAAATACAGCTACCTTTGTCTTCATTTTCAATCTATTTGTAATAAAATACATCTCCGCAGAATTTTTATCTGCCTACGCAGTTATAAATTATATGTCTATTTTTGCAAACTCAACTTTCCAAGGAGTCTGCCACGGCACTCTTCCTCTTCTATCCTACTATCACGGATCACAGGAAAGAGAGAAAAGTTTAAAAATTATAAAAATGAGCTTCATTTTTATATCTATAATTGCAATTATAATGTATGCAATATCTTTTTTTGGCGCAGAAAAACTATTCAATATGTTTTTAGAAAATAAGACCATGATTTCATCTTCTATTAGACCACTAAAGCTTTATGCTTTGATGTTTTTCCTAGCAGGAAGCAATTTGTTTATCGCATCACTTTCTTCCGCTATTGGAAACCCAAAATATTCAATTATAATAAATATTGTTAGAGGATCTATTTCTCTATTTATTTCTATTTATCTCTGCGTAAAAATTTTGGGAACGAGATATTTATTTCTAGGAGCCTTTGTGTCTGAATTTATAGTATTTTTAATCTCCCTTTATTCATTAAAAAAGATGACTAAAAACCTTAACTTCAGAAGTTTAAATTAAAAAAGAAGTCAATAGTTTTGACTTCTCTTTAAGTTTATTCTTTTCAATCTAAATACTTTTTGAATTCTTCTGGAATATTTTCTTTTAAATAGGCTAGACCACAGATGTCTGGACCAACATGCACTGCAATTGTGTGACCTATCTCTAGGCACAAAAATTTATCATACCCTTTGTCTTTTAATTTATCAATTAATGGATTTAAAATTTCTCTGTCATCTGCATAAACTGGAAAAATTATATCACTTCCATCTGAGGTGGATTTTTCAGAAATAATTTCTACCATTCTTTTATAGGACTTATTTTTCCCACGAACTACATCGGAAACATAAAGTTTTCCCTCTTCATCGACTTCTAATATTGGAAGGATATTTAAGACATTTGAAATTCTTGCCTTTGTCTTTGAAACTCTGCCGCCTTCGTAAAGATATTTTAAATCAAAAACTGTAAAAATATGCTTTGTGTTTGCGATCAAGAATTCTATAAACCTTGACACTTCTTCATAGCTCGCCCCATTTTTTGCAGCTAGTCCTGCGAAATAGGTTATTTGACCAAAGCCAACTGATGCCGCAAGAGAGTCATAAACTTTTATTTTTACATTATACTTTTCTTCAATATCTTTTTTTGCCATGTAAGCATTTTGAAAAGTTCCGCTAAGTCCAGACGAAAGTGTCATACAAATGATGTCAATTCCTTTTCCCGCAAGCTCTTCGAATTTTTTTAAGTACTCATAATAAGTAATTTGACTTGTCTTAAAAAATTTTCCATTTCTCATATCTTGGTAAATTTCTTGATTAGTAATTTCTTCGGGCAAGTCTTCGCCATTTTCGTCTATACTTTTTATTTTTAAAACATCTACACTTAGTTCCTCCAGCGTTTCTTTGTCTAAATCGCATGAAGAGTCGGATATTATTTTAAAAGTCATTTTTCCCTCCTAGCTAGTCTCTGCTATTATTTTTATTGTATCTATTGTCTTATTTATTTCGTCCTCAGTGTTAAAATAGGAAAGTGATAGCCTCACTATGCCCCTTGTCTTTGTTCCAACTCTCTCGTGAAAAAGTGGTGCACAGTGTATTCCACCCCTAGAGGCAATTTTATTTATTTTATACATTCTCCTACAAATTTCAGAAGATGGGTAATCCTTGTAATTAAAGGAAACTATGCTTGAATCCTTTTCATTTGAAAATAATTTTATCCCTGGAGTTTCTCTTATACCATAAAAAAGCTTTTGTCGCAATGCGTGAATTTTTTTTGAAACTCTTTCTATTCCAATTTCGTCGATAAATTTTACTCCTGCACCAAGTGCCAATATTGAGTGGAAATTAATTGTACCATATTCAAAAACATCTGGCATCTCAACGGGATTAAATCTATGAAAACTATTTACCCCACTGCCTCCAGTAAATACATTTTTAAATTTTTCCCCTGACAAATCTATTATTGCTCCAGTCCCTGTTGGTCCAAAAAGAGCCTTGTGTCCCGTTATGCAAAAAATTAATTTTGGATACTTTCTCTCGTTAAATTTTATCTTTGCAGTTCCTGCAACTTGTGCTCCGTCAATAATTACTAAAAGGTCATGGGCTATTGCAAATTCGTAAATATATTCTAAATCAGTTTGGACTCCACTTGCATTGGACTCGGCAGTTATAACTATTGCCCTAGTATTGTCTTTTAAACAATTTTCAAGTTCCTTTAATTTTAAATTGTAATTTTCATCAATGTCTATAAAGGAAAGCTCAACACCTCTATCTTCAAGTTGATATAGTGGTCTTAAAACAGAATTGTGTTCCGTTACGCTTGTAATTATGTGGTCGCCACTTTTAAAAAGTGAATTTAAAACTAAATTTAGTGAAGTAGTAACATTTGCCGTGAAGGCAATATTTAGTGGGTCTTCTACTCCAAAAAATTCCGCTATAATTTCTCTTACATCATAAACTCCTTCGCTGGAATTTATCGCCTCTTGGTAAAATCCACGAGAAGGATTTGAAAATTTTTGGCTTGCAATAGCTTCGTATAAAGTCCTTGAAACCACATCTGGTTTTATAAGTGTAGTAGATGAATTATCTAAGTAAATCATTTTTCACCAATCTTTGTAATTTTTCTTACAGAATCTTCTTTGAGCTTATATATTCCCTTTGGAGAAATATTTTTTTCTTTCAAAAATTCTTTGGCAACCTTTATTTCACCCTCTAGCTTTATACAAAATCCACAACCCTTTGAAAGTTCTTCCGGAACAGGAATTACCCTCGCCCTTAATTTGTTTTTTCGAAGGATCCTCTCTGCCTTAATGGATCTATTTGAAGAATCAAAGGTCAAGATATAGTATTCTAACATGGTTTTACAACTCTATAATTTGTCATTATTTCACAAATTCTATACATATTTGTTATTTCGCCAATTTTTAATTTATCTTTTAATTTATAGTTTTCAAGGCAAAGTCCACAAGATAAAATTTCCGTGCCCTTTTTTTCTAAATTTTTGAAATCTTCTACAGTTTTTTCATTTATTGTTGTTAAATGAACTCCATAATTGTAACACAAAATATATTTTGGATGTCTATCTTCTTCTGAAAGGGAATAAGTGAAAGATTCCATTAATTTTTTGGAAAATTCTTCTTCGCCAATACCAAGTTTGTCTGATGAAAAAATCACTACATACTCGTCATTATTATTTTCAAAATTTTTAACATCTTCCATTTTTTTAAGATGGACTTCATAATCACTTTTAGAATTTTCAATAACACTTGCCTTATATCCCAATTGGTCTGCCATCTTTTTCAAGTTTTCTGTTGCAACTTCGTTATCAACTTTTATTAATAATTCTTCTGCATTGCTTTTGCTAATTGCCCTTTTAGTCATAATAACTGGCTTTGGACAAGCATATCCTCTTGCATCAATTTCCATTTATATCACCTTGAATTTTTTATTTTCCCTTGGAATTACACGACCAACATAAAAAGCTGGAATTCCATTTTTTTTCATTTCATCTAAAATTTTATCTGCTTCTTCTTTTTTTGCTGCAAATAAAAGACCACCTGAAGTCTGTGGATCAAATAGAACTTCTTCTAGGGCAAAATCATCGAAAGTAAAGACAACTTCATCTTCTAGTGCCTTCCTATTTCTCTGTCCTCCTGCAGTAAATAAAAATTCACTGGCAGCTTCATAACTTCCTGGCAAAAAATTTATTTCATCTGCAAAAATTTCCACAGAATTTTCAGTGCATTCATCTAAATGACCTATTAAGCCAAATCCTGTAACATCTGTAACAGAGGAAACCTCATATCTTTTTAAAATTTCTGCTGCATATTTATTTAATGTAGTCATTTTATTTATTGCTTCTATGTAATTATTTTCTGATGTCATGCCTACGGAATAGGCGCTCATAACAAGACTCACGCCAAGTGGTTTTGTCAGAATAAAATAATCTCCCACTTCTGCACCATTGTTTTTCCAAATTTCACTATTTTTAACAATTCCCGTCACACATTGACCAAACTTTATCTTCTTATCGTGAATAGAATGTCCGCCCGTTATGGAAACCTCCGCTTCTCTGCAAACATCACTTGCACCTCGAAGGATTTCCCTTAAAATTTCGAGATTCTCTTCCTCTGGAAAACAAACTATGTTTAGTGCAAATTTTGGCTCTCCACCCATTGCATAGATATCAGAAATTGCATTTGTTGAAGCAATCCTTCCAAAGTCGTAGGGATTTTTTACCATTGTAGAAAAAAAGTCTAAGCTCTCAACAATTGAGATATCCTCGTTTATTTTGTATACACAAGCATCATCTCTTTTATCAAAACCCACAGTTATTTCTTCTCTTTTATAGGGCCTTAAATCTTTTAGAATGCTAGTTAAATCTTTGACTCCAATTTTTTCATTGCATCCGCCACAAACTTCAAGTTCTAAATTTAATTCTGACATTTTATCACCTTTAAATATTATATCACAGAGATGATTTTTCATATAAACTTTTATAAAAGTAAAGGTCCTACACACATTTGAAAAATTTATTTGATATAATAATTTTATGGAAATTAAATATATGAAAAAGGCAATCCATTACGCAAAGAAATCACTTTTATCAGATGATGTGCCCATTGGATGTGTAATAGTAAAAAATAATAAAATAATTGGATATGGATACAACAAAAAAGAGGAACTTCAATCCCCCATTGCTCATGCAGAAATTATGGCGATAAATATGGCCTCTAAAAATTTAAATTCCTATCACTTGGAAGGCTCAGACATCTATGTAACTTTAGAGCCATGTCTAATGTGTGTGGGGGCAATTTTAAATTCTAGAATTAGAAATTTGTATTTTGGTGCTAAAAACAAAAGATTTGGAGCAGTTGTTTCTCATCAGAAAATAGAAAAACTCATAACTAATCACAATATAAGTTATGAGTCTGGTATTTGCGAAAGAGAATGTGCAAATCTAATTACCGAATTTTTTTTAGAACTTAGGAATAGGTCTAAATAAAAATGTAGCATTATTTTGCAAAAATTCTAAAATATATTTATCGTAACTATTTTTTGTTAAAATAGCAATTATCATTCCAAGCATTGCCCCAATTATTACATCACTTGGATAATGTACAAAATGATAAATTCTTGATAGTGAAATTAATGTTGCAACAACTAGAAAAAATATTCCCATACCTCTAAAATAAAAATAAATAGTTAGTGCAGCGGCAAAGGATGAAGATGCGTGACCCGATGGAAAAGAAAAGTCTGTTGGATTCTTTATCAAAAGTTCGACCTTTGAAATCCAAGAAGGTCTTTTTCTTTTCAAAATATTCTTTAAAAGTAAATTGCATACTATTCCGTTAAAAAATAGTGCTAAAGCTATATTTATGCTTTCAATTCGAAAGCCAAGATAAAATAGAATAAATATTGTAAATAGCCAAATAGCACCACCTGTGCCAAGATGTGTAATTGCAATCATATATCTATTTAATGTATTAGTCCTTATGCTAAGGAGCCAATCTAAAAATTTTTTATCCATTTGCACCTCTCGTAAAAAAAGGCCTATCATTAGGCCATATTTTACATTCTATTTTCTTTGTCAACCCATTCTTTAGCTTCTTCAACTTCTGCATCTGTTGGGATTTCAATTCCCGTTTTTGGATCTTTCCCTTCAGTTTTAGCATATACATCAGAATCTGGTCTATCTTCGGGTTTTATTTCCCTTTGTTGCTCCATGTTTGCTTTCATTTCTTTCTTTTTTGAATCAGAAAGAGTCTTTGAATTTTCAATTAAATTTTTTTCTTTTTTATCGTCCGTCATAATATCCCTCCATATATATATTATTACAAATAAAGTTTAAATACAATTCATTTAAGTAAAGTATTATAATATTTTTAGTAAAGTGTTTGACAAAATTATTTTGGGTATATATGTATCAAAATTAAATAGAATTTAGGAAGTGTTATATGTTAAAAATTATTTTTAATAATTTAGGCGAGTACAAAAAGTATGCAGTGCTCTCGCCTTTTTTTGTTTTGTTAGAAGTTTTAACGAATACATCAATTCCCTTTTACATGACAAAAATTATTGATCAAGGCATACTAAAAAATTCAAGTAAAAATATAATTCATTTTGGCATTATATTATTTATATTTGCGGCAATTTCTCTTACAACAGGTATAATTTCAGGTTATCTTGCTACAAAGGCTTCAAGTGGGCTTGCAAAAAATATGCGTTACTCCATGTTTGAGAACATTACAAATTTTTCCTTTGAAAACATGGACAAATTCAAGAGGGGAACTCTCATCACTAGAATGACTACTGATGTGCAAATGGTACAAATGGCATTCCAAATGACTACTAGAATGGCAATAAGGGCACCTCTTACAACCATCTTTTGCTTCGTCATGAGTTTTAAACTATCCAAAGAACTTGCTCCAACCTTTGTAATTATAATTCCACTAATCGCCACTGGAATGGGACTTATTATCAAGGGAGCCTACCCAATTTTTGAAAGAGTTTTTAAAATCACAGACAAATTAAACACGGATGTATCAGAAAACTTGTCTGCAATTAGAGTTGTTAAGTCCTTTGTAAAAGAAGATAAGGAAATAAAAAAGTTTAATGATATTTCTGATGAACTTCAAAATAATTACATCAAGGCGGAGAAGCTTCTTGCCTTTACAAATCCACTTATGAATTTTTCCACATATCTTATGACTATTTTAATTGCATGGCTTGGTAGTCATTTCATCGTGGCTGGAAACATGAGCACGGGTGCGCTAACAGGTCTTGTAACTTATGCAATTCAAATTCAGATTTCACTTATGATGCTTTCAATGATTACCGTACAAATTACCATCGCTAGAAATTCAATTGTTCGTATAAATGAAGTAATTTCCACAAAACCATCTATATTTAGTCCTGAAAATGCTGTAAGTGAAGTGAAAAATGGAGAAATTGTTTTTGACAATGTTTATTTTTCTTATTCAGGTGATTTAGACAAATCAGTTTTAGAAAATATTAATTTAAAGATAAACTCTGGAGACTATGTTGGCATAATTGGTCCAACAGGATCTGGTAAATCCACTCTCATAAGTTTAATAGCAAGACTATTTGACACTACAAGTGGCGAAGTATATGTTGGTGGAAAAAACGTTAGAAATTATGATCTCGTAGCTCTTAGAGACCAAGTATCTGTCGTTTTACAAAAAAATCAACTATTCACTGGCACACTTCGTGAAAATTTAAAATGGGCTAATGAAAATTTATCCGATGAAGAATTAAAAGAGGCACTTTACATTGCATCGTGCGACGACTTCATTGATCCAGAAAAGGATCTCGACATGACTGTACAAAGAGGTGGCACTAACTTTTCTGGTGGACAAAAACAGAGAATTTCTATTGCAAGGTCTATTTTAAAAAACCCGAAAATTTTAATTATGGATGACTCAACTTCAGCCCTAGACAATAAAACCGAAGAAAAAATAATTAATTCTCTAAACAATTTAAGGCCGGATATGACAAAAATTTTGATTTCACAAAAAATTAAATCACTAAAAAATACGGATTACACCATTGTCATGGATTCAGGTGAAATAGAGAACATTGGAACACACGAAAATTTAATTAAAAATAGTCCAATTTATAAAGAAATCAATGAAACTCAAGAAAGCGACGGTGATTTTGATGCGAAAGAATAAGACAAAAATTACATCTCCAGAAAATAAAGATGCAGCAAAAAAATTATTTTCCTTTATTTTTAAAAGACATAAATATAAACTCCTAGCAGTTTCTTTATTTGTAATAATTTCATCCTTTGCCACGATTTCCGTTTCACTTTTCATGAGATTTTTAATAGATGATTATGTACTACCACTTTTAAAAACTGATGTCCCTGATTTTTCAAATCTCTTGGACTTGCTAATTAAAATGTCTTTATTCTTGGCAATTGGTGTGCTCTCATCCTTTGCATATTCAAGACTAATGGTTTACATTTCCGAGAACACTCTTGGCGAAATTAGAAAGATGATGTTCAAAAAGATGCAATCTCTTCCCGTATCTTACTTCGATAGCAAAAGTCACGGTGACATTATGAGTTATTATACAAATGATGTAAGAGCACTTGGAGATATGATTTCCCAATCTTTTCCTTCTTTTGTATCATCACTTATGACAATAACAATGGTTTTAATTGCCATGTTTTCTCAATCTGTATTTTTGTCTCTCATAATAATTCTTACAGTTGGACTTATGATTTTTGTAATGAATGTAATTGGCGGAAAATCCTCTCATTATTTTATGAGCCAACAAAATTCTCTAGCAAAAACCAATGGATACATCGAAGAAATGACTGACGGACTAAAAGTCATAAAAGTTTTTAATCACGAAGAAGCTGCGAAAAAAGACTTCAAAATTATAAATGACGAACTTATGAAAAACACGATGATTGCAAATAGATTGGGACTTTTCCTTTTTCCAATGATTTTTGGAATTGGAAATTTTCAATACATTTTATTTGCATTAATCGGTGGACTAATGGCAGTACACGGCGGCTTTGGTATTACTGTCGGGGTAGTTGCATCCTTCTTACAATTATCAAGAACTATTACAGGTCCCATGGGTCAAATCGGCGGCAACATAAACTCCGTTGTTCTTGCAATTGCAGGCGCAAGAAGAATTTTTGACTTCTTAGAAGTTAGTCCCGAAGACTATTCTGGTGATGTAGAAAAAGTTGTACGTGAAGTTAATGGAAAAGAAAAATATTTTTGGCATGACCTTACCACAGATGAATACAGAGAACTTTCGGGCGACATTAAATTTAATGATGTGTCCTTCTCCTATGACGGCAAGAATAAGATTCTTAAAAATCTAAATCTATATGCAAAACCAGGGCAAAAAGTTGCCTTTGTTGGTGCAACTGGTGCAGGAAAAACCACAATCACAAACTTAATAAATAGATTTTACGACATTGACAGTGGTGAAATTACCTTTGATGGCTTCGATATAAAGAGAATAAGAAAGAAAGACCTTCGCTCATCACTTGGTATGGTCCTTCAAGATACACATTTATTTACAGGTACAATTGCAGAAAACATAAATTATTCCGTAGATGAAGTTGACATGGAAAAGACTATTGCAGCTGCCAAGAGAACTAACGCCCATAATTTTATAAAAAATCTAAAGGATGGCTACGACACAATTATCACTGGAGCAGGCGGCGAATTGTCTGAAGGTCAAATGCAACTATTATCCATAGCTAGAGCAGAAATTTTTAATCCACCAGTAATGATTCTCGATGAGGCAACTTCCTCCATAGACTCTCATACAGAAAAAATTGTGCAAAGGGGAATGGACGAAATTATGAAAGGCAGAACAACTTTTGTAATCGCCCACAGACTTTCAACAATTATGAATTCCAATGTAATAATAGTTTTACAAAATGGAGAAATTGTAGAAAGAGGAGACCATAAAGACTTACTTGAACAGAAAGGAATTTATTACAACCTCTACACAGGCGGCTTCGACAATGAATAGAACTAAAGTCATAAAATAGACTTTTGATTTTACGCAGACTATAAAAATCAAGAACAAAAACTAATTTATAATAAAATTTATGAAGTATAGCCTTCCTAAAAATGATAGGCTATAAATACAATATATGTACAAAAAAATTCCTTAGAGTTAATTTTCTAAGGAATTTTTAATTACAATACAGCTTGTAAAAATTTTTTCGTGTTTTCATTTTTTGTTTCATAAAAGATATAGTTTGGATCACCTATATCTTCTACGATGCCATTTTTCATAAATACAATTTTATCAGAAATTTCTCGCGCAAAACCCATTTCATGAGTTACTATTATCATAGTAAGACCCCTTTTTGCAAGGGCTTTTATTACATTTAAAACTTCTTTTACCATTTCTGGATCAAGGGCTGATGTTGGTTCATCAAACAAAAGTACCTCCGGTTTATTTGCAAGAGCTCTTGCTATGGCAACCCTTTGCTTTTGACCTCCAGATAGAGAGTCTGGATAGGCGTACACTTTATCTTCTAAACCCATACTTTTTAGAAGGGCAATTGCATTTTCCTTTGCAGATTTTTCATCTTCACCTTTAACTTTTATTGGTGCTAGAGTAATATTCTCAATTACAGATTTATTGGGAAATAAATTAAAGTTTTGAAAAACCATTCCAATTTTTAATCTTATTTTTTCTAAATTGGGATTTGCACCAGTTATTTCATAACCATCGAGAAAGATTTTTCCATCATCACACTTTTCTAAGAGATTAATTGTACGAAGGAGAGTTGATTTTCCTGATCCACTTGCTCCAATTATTGTTGTAACAGTTGAATCTTTGATGTCTAAGTTTATTCCCTTTAAAACTTCTTTATCTCCAAAGGATTTATATAAATTCTCAATTTTTATCATATTTCCCCTCCACAAATTTTAGTAATCTCGTAAGAGTAAAAGTAATTGCAAAATAAAGCATTGATCCAATTATAAGTGGCTCTAAAGATTTATAAGATGAACCTCTAACTAAGTTTACATTGTACATAATATCTGTAACACCTATTGTAGATATAATTGAAGTCTCTTTTATTACTGCAATAAATTCATTTGCAAGAGCTGGAAGTATATTTTTTGTAGCTTGTGGAAGAATAACCTCCTCCATTGCTAAAGATTTTTTCATTCCTAGAGAAATTGCCGCTTCCATTTGACCTTTGTCAATTGCATTTATACCAGCTCTAATAATTTCAGATACATAAGCCGCAGAGTTTAAACTCACTGCAATAACTCCTGTTACATAAGCAAAGGATGAAATTGAAATTCCAAAACTTTTAAAATTTATAATACTTGCCAGTCCAAAGAATACAAAAAATACTTGAGTAAGCATTGGAGTTCCTCTTATTATTTCAATGTATAAATTTGCAAAGATACTTAGACTTTTTATTTCCGAAGATTTCATCAAATATAAAAATAATCCAAATATAGAACCTAAAATTACAGATATAAGGGAAAGTGAAATAGTAGTCAAAAGTCCCTTTATATAATAGGAGCTGTACTTTTCAAAAATTTCTACTGTCGTGTTAAAAAAATTTATAATTAAATTGCCAAATATAAAGATAAAAATTACAAAGGCAAAAATTACTAAATAATTAATTATATTATTTTTTGAAAGTTTTTTATTTTCCAGTTTATATATATTTTCCATGAAACACCTACTTTGTTGAAAGTTCTAGTGCATCTTCATAATATTTTTCAAGCTTGCCTTCCTTTTCTAATCGGTCTAGCGTTTTGTTTACTACTTCTAAAAGTTCGTCATCGCCTTTTTTAAGACCAATAGCAGTTCCGCTAGTTTCAGCCTTAAAATAAAAACTATTTTCCATCTTTAAATTTTTATTGGAAAGTTCATAATTATCTCCAACACTTTTTTCAACTATTATTCCATCGATCAAGCCTTGATTTAATTGTGCAATTAAATCTGGTGTCTTTGGTAGTGAAACAATATTTTTAATCTTTAAATTTTTTGCAATTTCCTCTTGAACTGTCGCTGTCTGAACTCCAATAGTTAAATCAACAACACTCTTTTCATCTTTATATTTTCCTAAATCCTTAGAATTTACTAATAAATAATTTTTTGGGTCATAATAAACCTTTGAAAATAAAATTGATTTTTCTCTTTCAGGAGTCTTTGAAATTCCAGAAAGGGCAAGGTCAATTACGCCAGAGTCTAAACTTGCAAGCACAGATGAAAATTCCATATCTGAGATTTCAAGTTTTACTCCAAGATCCTTTGCAATTTCTTCTGCAATGAAAACATCAAATCCAACAATTTTATCTTTTCCATCAATGTTTTTGTGAAATTCAAAAGGTGGATAGTTTGCATTACATCCCATTACAATTTTCCCAGATTTTTTAATATCATTTATTCTTGCATTAGAATTACCATTAGACTTATTTAAAAATAATGCCACAAATAAAATAAGGGCAGCTAAAACTATTACTGATATACTTATTATTTTTTTCATTTTTTTCCTCCAAATTTTAAAACTTTGCAATATCTCACAATTAAGACTAAAAAAAGTATAAAAAAATCGCCTCTATGAAAGAGGCGAAGTCCGCGGTACCACTCTAATTATCTTTTAGATATCTCAAAACTTTAAGGCAGTTAACCTCTGTAAATACTAATTTCCTTACAGAATCTCTGTGGTTCTATTATATTCTTTCCCTTTACAAGCTTTCACCTAACCTTGCTCTCTAAAAAAGTTATAGGAATACTTTTTTTCCACTTCATTGATTTCTAAATACTTTACTATGCTAAATTGAATTTGTCAAGAATTTTTTTAAATTTTTTCAAATAAAAATTTTTGTCGATTTATTTTTATTACATTTATTTGTTGCCTTTAATAGATAAAAAAATTTTACAATGAAAAAATAAAAATTTTTTTTAATTCTTCTTGACAAATATGATTTATCTTGTTAGGATATCAAACAATAAAAGTTTTGAAGAGCGAGTAAAATTATCTAAGACTTTAAGAGAATTTTCGTTTGGTGAGAGAAAATAGGGAGGATAATTTGAATAGGAGCTTGGAACTTGCATCTCGATATTTAGATTTGCACGGTTACGCGTTATAGTTTTTGAGGTATAGAAATATACAAATTTGGGTGGTACCACGATTTTCGTCCCTTTATAGGGGCGATTTTTTTATACTTTTTTTGAGTCTCAATTGTAAGATATTTTAAAGTTTTGAAATTTGGAGGAAAAAAATGAAAAATAATAATTATAAAAAAGTTGCCCTAGCATATTCAGGTGGTCTTGACACATCTATAATAATTCCATGGCTAAAGGAAAATTATAACTGCGAAGTTATAGCAGTCGTTGGAAATGTTGGACAAAAAACTGAAATTGAAGGTCTTGAAGAAAAGGCAATAAAAACAGGAGCTTCAAAAATTTATATAGTAGATCTTGTGGATGAATATGTTAAAGACTTTGTATTTCCAACTTTAAAAATTGGTGCAAAGTACGAAAAGAATTATCTTCTCGGAACTGCAACAGCAAGACCTCTAATAGCAAAAGCACTAGTTGAAATTGCAAAAAAAGAAAATTGTGATGCTATTTGTCACGGATGTACTGGTAAAGGTAATGATCAAATTCGTTTTGAAATGGGAATAAAACACTTTGCACCAGAAATGCCAATAATTGCACCTTGGAGAATTTGGGATATAAAATCTCGTGAAGAGGAAATTGATTACGCAGAAGAACACAATATTCCACTTAAAATTTCAAGGGAAACAAATTATTCTAAAGATCTAAATATAATGCATCTATCCCATGAAGGTCTTGATCTTGAAAATCCAGAAAATTATCCAGATTATGATAAAATTTTAGAACTTTCAGTATCGCCAATGAAGGCAAAGGATGAAGTTTTTGACTTAGAAATTGAATTTCAAAGTGGAGAAGCTACTGCAGTAAATGGAGAAAAAATGACACCTGCAAATCTTTTAAAATATTTGAATAAGATTGGCGGTGAAAATGGAATTGGTATTGATGATATAGTTGAAAATCGTCTTGTGGGAATGAAAAGCCGTGGAGTTTACGAAAATCCAGGTGGAGCAATATTATATAAGGCACTTGAAATTTTGGAATCCATCACTTTAGACAAAGATTCAGCACATCTTAAAAATTATTTATCAATTAAATTTGCCGATCTTGTCTACGATGGAAAATGGTATTCAAATTCTTTAAGGGGTCTACTTGCCTTTAGCAACGAAATTTCAAAAAATGTAACTGGTAAGGTTAAACTAAAACTTTACAAGGGAAATATAATCCCAGCAGGAGTAAGCTCTAAATATTCACTTTATAACGAGGACTTGGCTTCCTTTGGAGATGGTGCAGAAAACTTATATTCTCACAAGGATGCCGAAGGATTTATTAATTTATATTCACTATCTACAGTTGTTGATGCTAAGATAAATAAAGGAGTTTAATATGTATTTATGGGGCAGTCACTTAGACGGACTTGAAAATTTTACACATGAATTCAATAAGTCCATTGACTTCGATAAAATTTTATTTGAGGAAGATATAATAGGTTCTCTTGCTCATGTAAAAATGCTCAGTAAAGTTGGAATAATAACGCAAAACGAAGAAAAAATTATTTCACGCGAACTTCAAAATATTTTAGACGAAATAAAAGAAGGAAAACTTGAAATTAATTTAAAGGAAGAAGACATCCATTCTTTTGTGGAAAATGAACTAACAAAAAGAGTGGGTGTTGTGGGGAAAAAGCTTCACACAGCTAGGTCAAGAAATGATCAATGTGCCTTAGATTTAAGATTATATTCTAAAAAATCATTGAAAGAAATAAAAATAAAGTTATTGGAATTAATTGAAACAATTATTGATTTAGCAGAAAAAAATATAGAAACAATAATGCCTGGTTTCACTCATATGCAGCATGCTCAAGTAACAACTTTTGCTCATTATATTTTAAGTTATGCCCAAATGTTTTGTAGGGATCTTAATAGATTAGAAGATACTTTTAATAGATTAGATGAAAATCCCCTTGGAAGCTGTGCTCTTGTTACAACAAGTTTTAACATCGATAGATTTATGACTTCAAAATTATTGGGCTTTAAAAAGCCAACAGAAAATTCTATGGATTCCGTTTCTGATAGAGATTATGTACTTGAAATTTTATTTAATAATTCAGTAATTATGACTCATCTTTCAAGACTTTGTGAAGAACTAATTTATTTTTCCAGTAGTGAATATAATTTTGTTAAGTTTTCTGATAAATTTTCTACTGGTTCAAGTATAATGCCTCAAAAGAAAAATCCTGACATGGCTGAATTAATAAGGGGCAAAAGCGGTAGATGTTATGGAGATTTATTCGCACTTTTTACAGTTTTAAAGGGCACGCCTCTTTCTTATAATAAGGATTTTCAAGAAGACAAGGAACCTCTTTTTGATTCAATAAAAACAGTTTTTAATTCTTTAAAAATTATGAAGGGGATTTTAAATACAATTTATATTAATAAGGAAAAAATGAAAAATTCTGCTGAAAAAGGATTTTTAAATGCAACAGATTTAGCTGATTATTTAGTATTAAAGGGCATAGCTTTTCGTGAAGCTTATAGCGTAGTTGGTCAAATTGTTAATTATTCAATAGAAAAAAACTTAAAACTTGAAGATATAAGTCTAAAAAAATATAAAGAATTTCACAAAGTTTTTGAAAAAGATCTTTATGATTTTATAACAATAGAAAAATCTTTAGAAAATCGCAATGTCTATGGTGGTCCTGCAAAGGATGCAGTAAATATTCAAATAAATAATTTAAAAAATTTTATAAGTAAAATAAAATAATTTCAAATAAGTGAACTGACCCACAAAACTAGAGTTAAAATCTAACTTTAAAAGGTCAGTTTTTTATTACAAACTTAAAAGTTTTTTTGAAAACATAATAAAATTTGTTGATTTCATACAATATATAGAAGAAAATACTTAAAATTTATTAAAAAAATTGTGGCGCTATTTGCACCACAATTGGTTAGATTATACTATTGGGTTAGGATATTATTCTTTATGTTAATCTAAATTAAACATATATCTTTTATCCATTTCATTATATTTATCAATATTTACTGTATCTAAATACTTTTCAAATGAAATCATTTTTTCGTAAAATGCTTCATCAGTTCCATTCTTTTTAATTTCATCTAATATAGCAATTTGAGCTGATACACTTGACATTAATTGTGCAAATGGGAATGTAATAATTTTATATCCCATTTCACCACAGTCTTTTGCTGTTATTCCCTTCGTTGTTTCCTTTCCATAAGTGAATCCTAAATGAATTGGTGCCTTTAAATACTTAGGGTAATCTTCCAATTCTTTCCTTGAGTGAGGCATTGGCTTAACCATATCAGCTCCTGCTTCTGCAAATATATTTAATCTTTCAACGGCTTCTTCAAAAGGTGCATCAGTTCTTGCAACTATTACAAAGTTAGGATCTTTTCTTGCGTCAACAGCTGCTTTTATTTTACTTACCATTTCCTCTACTGGAATCAATCTAGTTCCTTTTATATAAGGACAATTTGGAGGTAAAACTTGATCTTCTATAAAAAGTCCTGCTACTCCAGCATTTTCAAATTCTGTTATGGTTCTACTTGTATTAATTGCATTGCCATATCCGCCTTCAGCATCTGCCATCATTGGAATATCAATAGCACTGGACATATTTCTACACATTCTTAGCATTTCTGTAAATGTTAAAAGCCCATTATCAGGTACGCCTAGCATTGTGCCATGCATTCCAAAACCAGTTGTTGCAACTAAGTCAAATCCGCTATACTCAATTAATCTTGCAGATAAAGCATCAAATGCGCATGGAGCTACTACAGCGTCTTTCCCGTTAATTAAATCTCTCAATCTTTTAGTTTTTGTCATTCTTAACACCTTTTTCTTTCATATTACACTAAAATCTAACTTTTTTTCTTAGGAAGTTCTAATTTTAAATCATCTGATTTTCCAGCCTTTAATACATAGCTTCCAACATCATGATTTACCTTTTGTCTTATTTTTTGTCCAATTTCAATTACTGTATCAATATTTATTCCTGTGTTAATCTTCATTTGGTTAAACATATTCAAAACATCTTCTGTGGATACATTACCTGCGGCACCAGGAACAAAAGGACATCCTCCTAATCCTGCAAAAGAAGTGTCAAATTTTTTAACTCCTTCTTCTAAACCTGCTAGTATATTTGCAATTCCCAATCCTCTAGTATTATGAAAATGCAATATCCAACTAACATCCTTATATTTGTTTTTCACATGTCTAACTATCTCTTTTACTTGTAGAGGATTTGCTAACCCTGAAGCGTCTGAAAGTGATAGTTCATTAATATCATTTTTTAAATATGCCTCAATAATAGTTTCTATATCTTTCATAGGAATTTCATCTTCCCAAGGAGAACCAAAAGGCATAGATATTGATCCTGAAACCTCAATATTATTTTCTCTAGCAAGTTTTACACAATCCTTAAAACCATTAACACTTTCTTCTGGAGTCATATTCAAATTAGCAATATTATGAGCATAGCTTGCAGAAACATTTAATTTAACTTTTTTGCATCCACAATCAATTGCTCTTTCAACACCCTTTAAATTAGCTATTAAAGCTCTATACTCTACATCTTGTTTTAATTTTGCTTTTTTAAATACCTCATCTGTGTCTGCCATTTGAGGTACAGCTTTTGGACTCATAAAAGAACCTACTTCTATTATCTTAAAGCCCGCATCTGTTAATTTGTTTAAAATTTCAACTTTTTCATCCGTTGTAAGAAAAGATTTTTCATTTTGTAAACCATCTCTTAATCCAACCTCACAAAGTATTACATCTCTTTCTTTTTCCATTATTCCCTCCCTTTTACAAATTTATTACAATATGCTTTTGCTTTATCTAAGCAATTTTGAGCATGTCCTTTTAAGCCATATTCTTTTATATGAGCACTATTTGGTAATTCAATGGAGTAAGGAACTATTGGCATGCTATTTAGTATAGAAGCAATGTCTATTCCACCATCGCCAACATAATCCCTAGCTTCTCTCATTATTCTAATCATTTCTTCTTTTTCTTTAGGAATCTCTCCACTTGCATCACATAAGTGTGCAAAATGGAACCATTCTTTAGGAATTTTAGCTATATCTTCTGTATTATCTCCTGCTCTATGAATGTGATGCATGTCTAACATTATACCAGCATTATCTCTGTTAACATCATTTAACAATTCTACTGTTTGTTTCAAGTTGTTAACTCCTGCTATTGGCACATATTCTACATCAACTGTTAGTCCATTGCTTTTTGCTAAATCACAAAGTTTCGCAAATTCTTCTGTGTAAAAATCTTTGTTATCAGTCCATATAGATGACAAAATATGCTTTCCGCCAAGTTCTCTACAGGTTTCCATAGCAGGTTCATAATCTTTTATATTTACACCATCAAATATTCTTGCTAATTCTATATCTAAAACTTTGAGCCCCGTGTTTTTTAAAATTCCCTTTAGTTCCTGCATTAATTTTTTATCTTTTCTTAAATCATAAATTTTTTCGCCTTTAACACCCATATAAATTTGTCTTAAACTAACATAATCATAACCACATTCTGTTGCAATTTTTGCAATTTCAACAGGTGAAGTTTCTAAAACAGTGAGTTGTGCTAGCGAATATTCAAAAGTCATACTATATCCTCCTTATAAAAATATGCCTAAATACATAGAGGCACTATATCTAGTGCCAACTATACTAATTGTTACTATGTTTTTTATGAATCAAATTTTGACTATTCCAATCCCAATTCTTTTTTTACATAATCAATTGGCATATCTTTACCAGTCCAAATCTTAAATGCTAATGCACCTTGCCAGAGCATCATATTGATACCATTGCAAGTCTTACAACCTGCTTCTTTTGCAAATTTCATGAACTTTGTTTCTTTTGGTTCATAAACAATATCATATACAAAGGTATTAGGATTTGTGATTATATCGCATGAAGATATTGAACAAGCATCAATATTTCCCTTCATGCCTAATGGAGTTGCATTTACAAATAAATCAGCATTTTTTAGTTCTTCTTTTAATTCATCTTCATTATTTGAAAGCAATTTAACATTGCATTTTGGAATTCTTGATTTTATAGTATTTATAACTTCATCAGCTACTTCTTTATTTAACTCTTTTATTACAAGTTCTCCAACGCCAGAATATGCACTTTGTATAGCAATTGCTCTTCCTGCTCCTCCAACGCCTATTAGAACCATTTTCTTGCCTTTGTATTGAATTCCACTTTTTTCAAGAGATTCAATAAAACCTAATCCATCTGTGTTATAACCTTTTATCTTTTTAGTCTTATCGTCAATTGATATTGTATTTACAGATCCAATTATTTCTGCAGCTTCATCAATTTCATCTAAATACTTTAATACTTCTTGCTTATTGGGATAAGTTATATTTGCTCCAACTGCATCAAATGTTTTTAAAGCATTTAAAGCCATTTCTAAATCTTTATTTTCAATTTCAAAACATAAATAAACCAAATCCTCTTTCAAAAATTCAAAGGCTGAATTATGCATATGTGGAGATCTGCTATGCCTGATTGGCTTTCCTAAAAGTCCAACAAGTCTAGTAGTTCCTTGTATTCTATTGGTCATATTTTCTTCTCCTTATTTAATTTATATTTAATTCTTTTTCCGCCTTATCAATTTCACTTCTTAAAGTATCGACAAGATCTTTTCCTATTTGTTCTTCTAGTGATTTCCATACTGGTTCACTTGCAGTTCTCATATCATTAAATAATTCTTCGTTAAAAGGTATTATTTTTGTTCCACTATCTTTAATAATTTGAACTCTGCCTTCATTTCTTTCATCTGTCATTTTTCTAGCATATACTTTTGCTTCATCTGCTGCTTCATAAATGATTTTTTGAAGTTCTTCAGGTAATTCATTTATTATAGAAGGTGAACCAATTAAACATAATGTATGAAGAATATGATTTGTTAATATAACATCATCTTGTTGTTCGTATACTTTACTTGCAACAATTGTCTCTATTGGATTTTCTTGAGCATCAATAGAGCCTTGTTGTAATCCTATATAAACTTCAGACCAAGCCATTGGTGTTGGGTTTGCCCCTACTAATTTCCAAAATGCAATGTGATTTGGGTTTTCCATCGTTCTTATTTTTATACCTTTTAAATCACTCATTTTTTCAACTTTTTTATTTGAAGACATTACCCTGAAATCTTGATCTGCAAAGCCTAATAAAATAAGTTTTTTCTTAGCATAGTAATCCTTTAGTTTATCTGTTAGCTTGCCATCAAGAACTTTTCTTGCAACCTCTAGATTTTTAAATGCCATTGGAGCATCAAATATTGCTGCTTCAGGAACAAAGGAAACTTGTGGAGCTGTAGTTTGAACAACAAATGCTATGTTTCCATTTTGAACAGCTTCTGTTATTTCACCGTCTCCGCCTAGTTGTGAATTTGGAAATCTATTAATTTTCATTCTTCCATTAGATTTTTCTTCTAGTAAATCAGCAAATTTATTCATAAAAATACCTGTTACAGTATCTTCTTGTGAATCTATTGCTATTGATAATTCATATACATCTTTTTCTTTTGCTTCTCCCCTTCTCTCTTCAGTGCTTAAACAGCCTGTAAGTGTTAAAGGAATAATCATTAGTAAAGATGCAATACATATAATCTTCTTTTTCATTTTTATTCTCAACCTCCTAATAAAATTAAACTTGTTTTTGGAATGAATGTTATTAAGAGTAAAGCAATTAAAAATGCTATTATAAATGGAATTGCTTTTTTAACTATGCTTTCAACTTTTACACCCGTCAATGAGCTAGCAACAAAGAGGTTGATTCCAAGAGGTGGCGTTACAAATCCTATTGCCAAGTTTACAACTAACATTACACCAAAATGTATTGGATTTACTCCATAACTTACTACTATTGGAAGCAATATTGGTGTTAATACTAATATTGCTGGAGTTGTATCCATAATCATTCCTACAAATAACAACACTAGGTTTATAACTAATAAAACTGCAATCTTAGAAGAAACTGCATTTGTTATAAATCCTGCTATTATTTCAGGCGCTTTCATGAATGTAAGAACTCTGGCAAATCCAGTAGCTGCTGCAATAATAAATAATATTGTTGAATAAGTACCTACAGATTCTTTTAATATTTCTATAAAATCTTTCAATTTTATCGTTTTATAAATAAAAACTGAAACAATTAAAGAATAAAAAACTGAAATAACTGCGGCTTCTGTTGGAGAAGCTACACCAGTATAAATACTACCTAAAATTATTATTGGAGATAATAATGCCCAGAAGCTATTTAAAAATAGCTTTATAAAACCATCTTTCTTTACTTCTTTTTCATAAGCTTGTAATTTTTCTTTATCTTCTCCATTCTTTTTGCAGTAATACCAAGAATAAATCATTAGACATAATCCAATTAACAATCCTGGAACTACACCTGCCACGAATATATCTGCAACAGATACTCCAGCACTTTGTCCATAGAATATAAATGGTATTGAAGGAGGTATAATAACTCCAAGTCCTCCAGCTACCGCAACAAGAGCCGTAGAAAAAACGATATCATAACCTAGATTAGTTAAAACAGGAATCGCCATTGCTCCTACTGCAGCAGTTGTAGCTGGCCCTGAACCAGATATTGCTCCATAGAATAGACAAGTTACAATTGTTGCTATTGGAAGTCCTGCTGTCTTGTTTGCTATAAAAAATGAAAAGAAATTAAATAGTTTTTCACTAATTTTTCCCTTTGCCATTAGATTTCCAGATAAAATAAACATTGGAACTGCCAATACTGGAAAACTATTAACTCCACCTATCATCGCTCTAATAATATATTGAGGGTCAGCAGAAAACCAAGGATCTATCAAGTTTGGTAGTATTCCCAATGTCGCCAATATCATTCCTATAGGAATCCCTAAAAATATTAAAGCTAAAAATAATATAAATATACTTGCTATAGTCATTTAAGCCTCCTGTTTCTCTTCCTCAAAACTATCTCTTCCCTTTATTAAATCAATAAAGTTTTGAGTTATTCTTATCATTGAAAGCACTGAACCTACAAAAACAGAAGACTGAACTATCCACATAGGAATTCCCATAGCTGCAGAAGTTTGTCCGCTTATGTAAGTACTTCTTATTACATCAAAGGAAAATAAAGCTATTATTAAAAACAATACAAAAATAATTATTTTATCTATATAATTAAATGCCTTTTGAACACCTACGGGCATCATTCTTCTAAATTGATCTACTTTTATTGATGCTTTTCTTCTTATGCAGTATGGAACACCTAAAAAAGCTGACCATACAAACAAATATCTAACTAACTCTTCAGACCAAGCTAAAGAATTCCCGAAAACATATCTTGCTACAATTTGAATTCCCAATATAATAGTCATAATAACTAATAAAACGCATAATATGCTCTCTTCAAATTTTTTATCAAGTTTATTTAACATTTTTCACCTCTTTTGTTTTGGGAGAAAGAAATTCTTTCTCCCTTTCTTTTATTGGTTATTTAATATAAACATTTATATTATTAATCTGTGCTTACATGACTGGATCTTGTAGCTTCTCCTGACATCAAGTGTCCTTCGAAGATATTATCTTTAGGAGTGTAAATATCATTAATATTCCATATTCCATCTGTTGGCACTGGTATATTTTCCATAGGCACATCTAATAAATAAGGTTCATTTGAATTTAATGCTTCTTCAAAAGCTTCTTTAAATTCTTCAGCACTTTTTACTTTTTTAGCTTTTATGCCATAACCTTTGGCAATGTCTGCCCATTCAGGATTATAAGGTTGTCCATCAATCTTAAATACAGTACCAAAATTGTGATTATAGTGAGCTTTTTCAAGTCCAGCAATTGTTCCAAATGCATAATTATTCATAACTACCCATACGACTGGAATATTATATTCCTTAGCACAAGCTAGTACGGAAGGGTTTGTTCCAAATCCGCCATCTCCGATTAATGTAATAACTTTCTTATCAGGCTTTGCAAGTTTTACTCCTAAAAGTGCTGCGGAACCAAATCCCATAGTAGCGAATCCACCTGGATGCATTATTGTTCCTGGATTTACTATGTCAAATTGTTGTCCTACTCCATTTTTATTCCAACCTACATCAGTACAAATAATTGCATCCTCTGGTAAAACTTCTCTCACATCTTTTAATATTTTTTGTGGAGTCATTGGGAATCTAAGGTCGTTTTCAATTTTTTTGTTTGCTTCTTTAAAATCATGTTTAAATTTAGCTATTTCTTCTTTTAAACCTTTTCTTTCTATTGGTCCTGAAATTTCTTTTACTGCTTTAATAATTTCTTGAAGTGCTAACTTAATATCTGCAACAGCTCCAATTTCAAGAGGATAATTTCTTCCAATTTCTTCTTCTGCAATATCTATTTGTATAAATTTAGTATTATCTTCGTTAAATGTTACTCCCTTATACCATGATGAAGAGTCTGCTTCTGCAAATCTTGTTCCAAGACCTAAAATAACATCAGCATTTGAAGTTTTATTATTTATAAAGTCAGTTCCCCAAAAGCCTGTCATTCCTAACATTAATGGATGTCTGTCAGAAAGCGCTCCTTGTCCCATAAGTGTTCTTGAAACAGGTATGTCAAGGTATTCTACAAGTTCTTTTAACTCTTCTGTTGCTTTTGATAAAATAACTCCACCACCTACATGTATAATAGGTCTTTCAGCTTCAACTAATAATTTTGCAATCTTCTTAGCTGTTTCTCTTTCAAGTGATGGTCTAATTGTTTTTAAGTTATTATTTTGAACTCTTTCGAAAAATCTTGTATCTAATTCTCTTGAGAACATATCCATTGGAACAGAAATCAATACTGGTCCTGGTCTTCCAGATTCAGCAAGTCTAAATGCTCTATCAAGTATTTCTGGAAATAATTCTGGAGTATTAATTCTGAAAGCTCTTTTTACAAAAGGTCTGTAAATTTCATATTGGCTTCCATCTGCGTGAAGATTTACTTCTTGGTGAGGATGTTTTCCAAAATAATAGCTTGGAACATCTCCAGCAATAACTACCATTGGTATTGAATCGGCTTGAGCATTTGCAACACCAGTAGTTGCATTTGTAAGTCCTGGTCCTAAGTGGCACATAACAACGCTTGCCTTACCCGTAGCTCTTGCGTAGCCATCGGCAGCAGTAGATGCAATTTGTTCATGTCTTACAGAGATGTATTTTAACTTTTCACTCTTTTCAAGGGCATCAAGCATTGCTATTACAGTATGTCCACAAAGTCCAAATACATATTTTGTATCTCTATTTTCTAAATATTCAACTAACTTTTCCGAGATTAGTTTTTTCATAATTCCTCCTAAGTTTTATATTTGTTTAAAAGCCACTTAAAAAAGTAGCTTTTAAACATCCTTTTATTTTTCTATTATTCTTGATCCATTCCTTCTACATAAAATTCTTGGAATAATTCTTCAAGTGATGGCATATCTTCTTTAATAGGTCTTGCTACCCAAGTAGTGTTTATATAGTGTTTAAGTGCTATATTTTCAGATACAATATTTCCACCCCAAGTTCCACATCCCATAGAAGATGTAGCAGGCATACCATTTGTTGCTGATCCAGCATTTCCCTTGTTATTAGGTTGTCTAATCATAATTCTAGAAACAGGAGCAGCTTTTCCAAGTGCATCAATGTGATCATCGTCAAATGAATATAGACCACATGAGTGTCCCTTTCCGCCTACTTCAAATAATGCTCTCATCATGTCTAGGGCATTTTCGAAATCTCCTTCATATTTAAATAAAGTCAATAATGTAGTTAATTTTTCAGATGAGAAGAAGTGTTCTTTTCCAACGCCTTCCATTCCTCCTCCAGTTACCATTAAGAAATTAGCTTCTTCTGGAACTTCAGTTCCTGCAGCTTCTCCTAATTTTTGAGGACTAATTGCAACTGTTTTTGGAAGTCTGTGTCCTTCTTCATCCCACATTACTTTTTTAACTTTTTCAGCTTGTTCATCATTTAAAAGGTATCCGCCTTCTGATTTTAAAGCTTCAACTAATTTATCGTAGATTGATTCATGGATTACTAAATTTCCATCACATGAACATCCTGATCCAAAGTCTGATGTTTTTGAAATTCTTGTATTAGAAGCTGCTTCTTTAATTCTCTCATCAGTATTAGCAGTTTCATCAATAATAACAGTAGCATTTCCTGCTCCTGATCCATAAGCTGGTGTTCCTGAGCTATATGCTGAGTGAACCATTGCTTTTCCACCTGTTGCGATAACTAGATCGGCATCAGCCATTAAATATTGAGTTAATGAAATTGATGGGTTTTTAATACATTGAACTATATCAGCTGGTGCTCCATTTTCTACAAGAGCTTCTCTAATTAAATCAACACATTTATTAGTAACGTTTTTTGCTCTTGGGTGAGGTGAACAAATCATTACGTCTCTTGCTTTAACGCAGTATATAGCTTGACCTGCTGGTGTTAAACAAGGATTTGTTGTAGGTACTAAAATTGCTAAAAGTCCTGCTGGCTTTGCGTATTTAGTAATACCTTTTTCTTCGTCTACTTCAATAGCTCCAACACTCTTTGCTCTCATACAATCTCTTAGGATTAGTTTAAGTTTGTTTCTTTTATTTCTTTTTGTAACTTTATCTCCTAATCCTGTTTCGTCTACAGCCTCATCACATAATTCTGCCCAAACTTTTGCATCATATAACTTTGCACATATTGCACGACATAATTTGTCTACTTCTTCTTGAGTATAATTTTCAATAACCTTTTGTGCTTTTCTTGCTCTTTCAACTAATTCTTTTAATTCACTTAATTGTTCTTGTGTAACTTCTTTTGCCAAAATAATCCCTTCCTTTAATAAATTCTTTGAAATTGTTTTCCGTATCTTTATAATATCTTCAAATTTGTTGGTATTCAATGATTTCAAATTGAGGTATCGTTTTCCTCCTCTCCAATCTTTCGCTCAATCATTTAGTTTTTTTGAATGATTAATGCCTGTTTTTGCCTAATTTTTTTGTGATTTTTTTTAAATTTATCACTATATCATGACAAAACCTTGAAAATAGGGTATTATGTAAATAATTAATCATTCGATTATTTTGCTTGATTGTACAAAATTTTGAAACAAAGGGAGTGATTTTTTGAATATACAGCAATTATATTATTTTAAATCTTTAGCAAAATATGAACACTATGGAAATGCCGCAAAAGAAAATCTAATATCCACTTCTAGTTTAAGTTACTCAATAGCTTCTCTAGAAGAAGAATTAGATACTACATTATTTATTAAATCTGGCAGAAATATTAAAATTACTTGCTCTGGAAAAATTTTCTTAGAATACGCAAATAATATTTTAAATAATTACGAAAGTTGTCTAAAGGAAATTACCGCTTTTTCAAAAGAACAATTGAATAGTATAAATTTAATATCTATTGATTCATTAAGTTCTGATTTTATAGCTAATCTATTAAAGGAATTTAATACTAGTTTCCCTAAAGAAAAAATAAACTTTAAGCTTTCAACAGGCACTGACTCAAATTTTGTTGTTGAAAGTGTAAAATCTGGTAAATGTAGGTTTGGATTTTGTAATAGGATCGACGATCCTTTAATAATTAATTATTCTTTATTCAAAGAAGAATTTGTTTTAATCGCTCCTAAAAATAGATACCATTTTATAGATAAAATAAGTGACTTCTCTATTTTTGAAAATACTAATTTTGTCGCATTTAATGAATCTTATCCTATGGCCAACAATATTAAAAAAATATATCAAGCATATAATTTCCATCCCAAAATTCTTTATAATGCTTCGTCAGATATTCAGTTACATTCTTTTGTAGAAAGCGGACTTGGACCAGCAATTACACTAAATTCAGAAAAAATTAAGCATTCAAATGTAGATGTATTTAAACTAGATAAATTGTTTGAAAGGGATTTCTCTTTTATATGGTTACAGGGATCAGAACTCAACAAAAATGAGCTTGAATTTAAAAAGTTTGTCATGAGTTATTTTAAAAATAAAAAATTTTAATTAAAAAGCACTAGTAAACTTACTTTTCGGTAATTCACTAGTGTTCTTTTGTGTATTTAATTGATTGAAAAACGATTTATCTGTGGATATTACAAAGCCATTAAAAATTTTTTCTTAATATATATGACACTGATAGAATATTTAGTTTTTAAAACTCTCTTTTCTTATAGTATTTTTCTGATATCTTTACTGAAGAAGAAATTATAACCAAAATAATCAATGTTATTATTAAAAGGCTAAAAAATTTATTTTCAGTCATAAGTATTAGCATACCCTTTATATTGTCCCTAAGATATACTGTGGCAAATGACAAAACTCCAAATGCAAGAAAAGTAAAAGATGACAATGTCTTTGCCTTCTTGTATCCATATTTAAAATAAAGTGGATATTGAAGCGAAATTAAAATTACATAAATTATGAGATAAGCTGCTATATTTGCAAATACTATTTGTATATGGATTTTTCCCACAAAAAATAATGCCGCAATGGAAAAAATTAATCCAATTATTATACTTATAACAAATAAAACTAAGGTAAATACATATCTTCCTCTCACAACATTTTTATAATTTATCCCAAAAATTTTATAGAGTCCGTCAATTCCAGCTTCTTCTCCAATTAAGAAGGGATAAGATGAGTAAATTATTGCAAAAAGAAGTGGCATTGACATTGCAATAAATGGATTTTTACTTAAATAACAATAAGATGAATACAATAAAAGCATTATTGCTAAATTTTTTAATGTAAAATAGGGTTTAATAGAAATATAATCTAGCTTAATTATTTTTTTAATGTCTTTCATTTTTTCCTCCCATATAAAACTAAAACTTTATTTATATCTGGCTTTTCAACAATTATTCCTTCTGGGATACTCCCTTCTTTTATATTTTTCACAAGTGCTTCAAAGTAGGTTGCGCTTGATTTTATGCCAAGGACTTCAAAATTTTCTAAGAGTTTTAATTCTTCTTCTCCACCTTTTAATACAAAATATCTTTCTTCAAATTCTTCTTTACTGCAGTCGTCAATAATTTTTCCCTTATCTATAAAAATTATATAATCAGCAATTCTATCTAAATCTTCTGTTATGTGAGTTGAAAATAATACTGTATTTTTCTCATCTTCCACAAATTCCTTTAAAATATCTGTAAGTTCATCGCGCATACTTGGATCAAGTCCACTTGTTGGCTCGTCTAAAATTAAAAGATTTGAATCATGGGATAGAGCAATTGAAAACATAAGCTTTATTTTCATTCCTCGAGAAAGTTCTTTAACCTTTTTATTTTTTTCAATCTCAAATTTATTCAAATAATCAAAAAATTTTTCTTCATTCCAGTTTTTATAGCCACATTTCATTGCTTCATTTACAAGAGAAATGTTCCAATCTTTCGACAAAAAAGAATCGTCCATAATTATTCCCACATCTTGAAGATACTCTAAACCTCTTGCATCTTTCCCATCAACAAAAATTTCTCCTTCATAATTAATTAATGACAGCAATGACTTTATTGTAGTCGTCTTTCCCATTCCATTTTTGCCAATAAAACCTGTGATAAATCCCCTTTTTATTCCAAAAGAATTTGGCCCAAGAGTAAAACTTCCATAATTCTTTTTTAAATTTTTTACTTCAATTTTATTTATCATAGTCCACCCTTTCATCATATAAAAATTCAAATAATTCTATAATTGTCTTCTTGTCTAACTTTAACTCTGCCGACAAATTTATTGCTTCTTGTAAGTGATTTTCTAAATTTTTTTGTAATTCTTCTCTTTTTACTTCAGAGTCCTTTATAGATACAAAAGTTCCCAGACCTTGTCGCGACTCAACAAATCCTTCAGCTTCAAGTTCGTCATAAGCTTTTTTAACTGTCAAGATGCTTACCTTTAAATCCTTGGAAAGACTCCTAACTGAAGGAAGTTGTTCACCAGCAGCCACAAAATTTTTTAAAATATTTTCTTTAATTGCGTTTTTTATCTGCTCATAAAGAGGAACTGCAGATCCATTTACCAAAATAATTTTCATTCTATTCTCCTTGTTGCATAACAGTATATAACACTATATAACACCTGTCAACTTTAATTTTATATATAATTTTTACAAATTAATTCATAAATTTTGCTATAATAAGCTAAAGGAGGGAGCTTTGAAAAAGAAAAAGAAAATTATGATTTTAATTGTTTTATTGATTATTTTTTTGCCAATTTTATACAGCTTAAATACAAAAAACCCAGCTGGAACTAATATTTCCAGTGAGTTTAAGCCTTCCGATTGTGAATTTTTATACGACCTTACTTATCTGAAAGATGGAGAGAGAATTCACCAGCAAAAAATCTTTAATCGCGAGATGGAAACTATAAAGAATGCTCAAAAATTTCTAATGATTGATTTTTTCCTATTCAACGATGAATACGACAAGTCCATGGACTTCCCTAATCAAGTAGAAAAAATGACTGATCTTTTAGTTGCAAAGAAAAAAGAAAATCCAGAGATGCCAATTTTATTTGTTACAGATCCAATAAATAATTTTTACGGAGCTTATGAAGAAAATAATTTAAAAAAACTTCGCGAAAATGGAATTTATGTTGTGGTTACAGATTTGAATAAAATGCGTGATTCCAATGTATTAATATCTGGCGGTTACAGGGCCTATGTAAAATGGTTTGGTACATCTGGCAGTGGCTGGATCAAAAACTTTTTTGACAAAGACGCAGAAAAAGTAAATGTGAGATCAATTTTAAAGCTCTCAAACTTTAAGGGCAATCACAGAAAAGTTGTAATTTCTGAAAAGGAAGCCTTAATTGCATCAGCAAACCCACACGACCCAAGTGCTTACCATTCCAATGTTGCTATGGTCTTTCGCGGCAAATCTATGGAAGATTTAATTAAATCTGAAAGTATATTTTTTGACAAACTTCCTAATGTAATAGAAAATTTTAAGGCAGAAGAAATTACTTCTCCTTACAAATTAAAAATCATCACTGAGGGAAAGATTTATGAAGAAATTTCAAAAAATATAAGAAAAGCGAAAAAAGGTGATGAAATAAATCTCGGAATGTTTTATCTTTCAGAATTTAGAATTTTAAAAGATTTAGGTGAAGCTTCAAAGCGTGGAGCATATGTTAAAATTATCGCCGACCTAAATAAAGATGCCTTTGGTCTTGAAAAAAATGGCACGCCTAATAGACCTGCCCTCTCTGAATTAAAGGAAGATTATCCAGACATAAATATTCGCTGGTATCAAACTTCTGGTGAACAATTTCACACAAAATTTATTTATTTTAAATTTAAGGACAAAAATCCCCTTGCAATACTTGGAAGTGCTAATTATACAAGGAGAAATTTAGATAATTTTAACTTGGAAACAAATTTGGCTGTGGAAATGGAAAAAAATTCTACATTGCCAAGAGAAATGGAAGAGTATTTTTCTAGAATTTGGAATAATAAAAACGGCGAATATACTTTACCTTTAGAAAATTTTTATGAAAATAGATTTTTTATGAGAATACTTTGGAAAATACAGGAAAAGACAGGACTTTGCACTTGGTAAAAAATCTATAAAAAATCACGGCATAAAAAAGACCGTGATTTTTCTTTGTTTTTATTTTATTATTATACTATGCTTTTTATCTTTGAAATTAAATCTTCGTCTGAAAAAATTGCTGGACTATCGTATTTTCCAAGACTACCTGAAAATGTGTAGTGGAATTTTTTTGTATTTCTATCTCTTTTGGTATCATACATATAAATCATGTCCTCATTCTTTTTGTTTTTAAATTCAAGCAACAAAGACTCGTGGTCTGGTATTGAGTCGTAAGCGTATCCTCCATCGACAACTTCACATTTTTCAAGTAATTTTATTATTTCTTTCATCTTTTCTTGATCTTTGTCATCAAGGCTATTAAAAATTTCTCTTGTAGTCATTTTTTCTTCATCGTCAATTACTTTCACAGATAACTCTTCAAATTTATAGCTTTCTCCAGATCTAAATTTTATTTCATAGCCTTTGCTTTTTTTGCAAGATGTTAAAAAAGCCAAAGCAATAAATAAAATTGCTATTTTTTTCATAAATAACTCCTACTTTGAAAGCTTATTTATTATGCTATTTATTTCTTCAATTTTTTCGTCGATTTCTCCTTCACTCTTATTATAAGATTCTTTGACGCAGCCCTTTAAATGTGCTGTTAAGACATCTCTGTTAATGTTCTTTAAGATGGAAATTGATGCCATAAGTTGGTTTGAAATGTCTATACAATACCTGTCATCTTCAACCATTTTTATGAGTCCG
Source organism: Peptoniphilus sp. SGI.035 (assembly GCF_050315115.1). NCBI lineage: Bacteria > Bacillati > Bacillota > Tissierellia > Tissierellales > Peptoniphilaceae > Peptoniphilus > Peptoniphilus sp. SGI.035. The sequence goes on along the minus strand of NZ_JBNPOJ010000002.1, from coordinate 75,379 downwards.
TCAATTTGTCCTCTAACAGTTTTTAATTTTCTAAGCTGCACATCTTTTTCTGCTCTCATTTTTCTATTTTTGCAGAATAACCTGCTTCTTCAACTGCTTTTACAAGCTCATCAGATGAAACTTCTTTGTCGAGTTTTACTTCTGCTCTTTTTTCTTCTAACAATACATTGGCTTCAGACACGCCTTCTACACTTTCTAGTGCTTTTTTTACTGTTGCTACACAGTGATTACAAGACATTCCTTCAACTTTTAAAATTTTTTCCATATTATCTTCTCCTTTATTTTTAATAATTTCATAACCAACATCTTCAACTGCTTCTTTTATCTCTTTAGGTGTTATTCCCTCGTCAATAAATTTTACAGTCCCACTATTGTGATCTGCAACTACTTCTCTTGCTTTTTTTGTATTTTTTATTGCTTCAGATACTCTCTTTTCGCAATGTTCACACATCATTCCACCAACTTTTATTGTAGTTACCTTTTCTTTTTTAGTTTCTATATTTTCATTGTGTTTTTCTACAGAATTTATACCCCTTGGCTTAAATTTTCTAAGCCTAAGAGCATTATTTACAACAAAAACTGAACTCATACTCATGGCAAAGGCTCCAATCATTGGCGATAATTTTATGCCAAATTTTGGAAATAAAATTCCCGCAGCAATGGGAATTCCTATTGTATTATAGAAAAATGCCCAAAATAAATTTTCCTTGATGTTTTTTATTGTTGCTTTTGATAGTTCAAGTGCAGATACTACATCTAAAAGGTCAGATCTCATTAGCACCACATCTGATGATTCAATTGCCACATCTGTGCCATGCCCTATTGCCATTCCAATGTCAGCCTTAGCTAGAGATGGTGCATCATTTATTCCATCGCCAATCATTAGGACTTTTTCACCAGATTTTTGAATTTCATCAATTTTTTTATTTTTGTCTTCAGGGAGCAATCCTGCAAAAGTTTTATCAACGCCAATTTCATTAGCAATGGCCTTTGCAGTCTTCTCATTGTCGCCAGTTAACATAATTATTTTTTTGCCCATTTTCCTTAAAAGTCCTATTGCATCTTTAGAACTCTTTTTAGGAAGATCTTTTACAGAAATTATGCCAATAACTTCCTTTGAATTTGCAAAGTACATTGATGTTTTGCCTTCTTCTTGAAGCTTCTCTGCTTTGTTTTCATAATCTTTTGTGTCGATTTTTTCTTCAAGCATAAACTCTTTGTTGCCGGCAAAGTATTTTGTGCCATCCAAAGTCCCACTAAGACCTCTACCACTAACTGAATTGAAATTATTTACATTCTTTAATTTTATTTTTTTCTCATTAGCATATTTTAATATTGCAGATGCCAGTGGATGTTGTGAATTTTTTTCCACTGATGCCGCAATTTTTATAAATTCTTCTTCATTTAGGTCTGTTATAATATCTGTTATTTCTGGTTTTCCCTCTGTTATAGTACCAGTTTTATCCATGACTATGACATCAATTTTGCCAAGATTTTCTAAAACTTCTGCATTTTTAAAGAGTAGTCCAAAGTCCGCACTTTTACCCGTCGCAACCATTATTGAAACTGGAGTTGCAAGTCCAAGGGCGCAAGGACAAGATATTACAAGAACTGAAATTGCAAAATTAAGAGAAGTTTCAAATCCGTATCCCATTATCATCCACGCTACAAAGGTTACTAGCGAAATAATTAAAACTGCTGGCACAAAAATTCCTGCAATTTTGTCTGCTAATTTTGCAATTGGTGCCTTGGACTGATTTGCCTCATCCACTAATTTAATAATTTGTGAAATTGTCGTATCTTCGCCAACTTTTTCTGCCACAAATTTAAAGGACCCCGTTGTGTTAATGGATGCAGAGATAACTCTATCACCAATAGACTTTGAAACTGGCATAGATTCACCCGTTACTGCCGATTCATCGAGAGATGAAGAACCCTCTATTATTTTACCATCAACTGCAACAGATTCTCCTGGTCTTACAATTAAAACATCGCCAATCCTTACATCTTCAATATTTTTTTGGGTTTCTTTGTCATCTTCAATTACAGTTGCCACTTTGGGTGCAAGATCCATAAGTTTTGAAATTGATGACCTAGTTTTATTTTTAGATTTTTCTTCCAAATATTTTCCAACTGTTATTAAAGTTAAAATCATGGCAGAGGATTCGAAATAAAGATTGTGTCTGTAATTATCAACAATTTCCATTTTGCCATATCCAAATCCATAAGCCATCATGTAAATGGCAAAAATACCATAGACTAATGCCGCCAATGATCCTATGGCAACTAAACTATCCATGTTTGGCGCCCTGTTTTTAAGTCCCTTAAATCCTGAAATGTAAAATTCTCTATTGATGTATACTACTGGAAGTGCCAATAGAAATTGTGTGAATGCAAAAATTATTGAACCTTCTCTCCCTTGGAAAATCCATGGACTTGGTAATTTTACCATATGTCCCATGGCTACATACATTAGCACGAGCATAAAAATAGTTGAATAAATAAGTCTATTTTTTAAATTTTTTTCTCTATTATCTATTTTATTTTCTACTGAATTTTTTTCACCAGCAACTCTTGCTCCGTAGCCAATCTTCTCCACCGAATTTATAATTTTTTCATCATTTACTTTATTTTCGTCGTAATTTACCCTCATTGAGTTGGTCATGAGATTTACATTTGCATCTATAACGCCATCTAGCTTTTCCACAGCTTTAGTTACATTGGCAACGCAAGATGCACAAGTCATTCCACTCACATCAAATTTTTTCTCCATATTGCCTCCTACACTCCCCCTGGGGTGTCTATGTTTTTATAGTAACACTTCTTTGATTTTTTTACAAGTATTTCAAAATAATTCTTAGTACAATAAAAAACAGTTACAAAGGAAAATCTTATAAAAACAAAATATAACACTAAAATAATAAATACTATTAATTTTTTTCAAAGAATTGGTAAAGGAGATAAAATTGATATACTCAATAATTTTTATAATAAAAATAAACCAATTGGAATTATGTAACTAAAATAATCAAAAAATGGTCTAGCAAAGCTAAACCATCCCTAATTATTTATTAATTGCTATTACATCTTAAATAAAATTTCGTTTTCGATGTAAATATGTCTTCTCATGTCTTCGTCAAGTTCACCCATAAGTTTGTTAAGTTCTTTAACTTCAGGCTCCTCTGCATTCATCTTATAGTCGCGAGTTAGGTATTTTATTCTGTCAAAAAGTCCAATTGTCTTTTCATGTTCTGCAATAAGATTTTCAAAATCCACGTTCTTTCCTGCTAAAGAGTCCTTAAATTCAAACTCTTCTTCGCTAGAAAAGTGTGAAACAAGTTCTGCCTTAATTAGTAGAAGCACTTCATAAATTACAAAAAGTTGTTCCCCTCTTTCTCTATAATATTTTTTGATTGCGCCTCTAAAAATGCCATCAATTTTTTCAATAGTTTCAAGTTCCTTAGGATGAATTTCGTCTATAATATAGTTTATGAGCTCTTCTTTATTCATCTTTCTAACTCTTTGCATATCTTTAAAATCAGTGTGGTCTTCAACTTTTTTTATAAAGACATCGTAGTTTTCGCCAAGAGATTTTAGTGCGTCTTCCAGACTTTCCATAGCGATAAAATCATATTCTGCACCAAGCTTTTGAAGTTCCATTAAAACTTTTGGGTTTTCCATTACTGCAGCTTCAACTGTCATATTTCTGTCTAACATAATTCCTCCTAATTTTTAATAGAATTTAAAAATCCTCTTACGTCTTCTTCTGATGTTCTGTAATTTGTAACTAATCTAATTATTGAGTCTTTCTTATTATCTATTTCAAAAATATTTTCTTTTTCTAATTTTTTGATTTCATCTGGATTTGACTTTATAAATATTTGGTTTGATTCGCCAAAAAGTGGCTCTCTTCCAATTTCCTTTAGACCTTCAACTAAAAGTCTTGACATTTCATAAGCTCTATTTGCATTTTTGTAATAAAGTCCGTCCTCGAATAATACTTTAAAAGACAAACCTATCAAAAAAGTTTTTGCCATCATGGCTCCCCTTTGTTTTAAATAATATCTAAAATCTTTTTTCAAGTCATCTTCTAAAATTACTAAAGCTTCGCCAAAAATTGCACCATTCTTTGTGCCGCCAATAGAAAAAATATGAGAATACTTAGCATAATCCGATAATTTTGTATTATTTGCAGCCATTGCGTGAGCAATTCTCGCTCCGTCAATGTATAAATAAAGATTTTCTTCCTCGCAAACTCTATAAATTTCTTTTATCTCTTCAAGGGAATAAACTGTTCCAACTTCTGTTGTTTGTGAAATGTAGACAACTTTTATTTTTACATCAATTTCTCCAGATTGATTTTCCACTAAATCTTTTATTTCACTTGCCCTTATTTTGCCATCTGAGGTTTTAATTGTCACAACTTTATGACCCGTTGCCTCAATAGATCCCGTCTCATGATGAGTTATGTGCCCAGTAGAAGCAGACAAAACTGCTTCATAAGGTCTTAAACAAAAAGTTGTCGCCAAAATATTTGTAGCAGTACCACCTGAAACAAATTCAATATCTGCATCCCTATCTATTTCTTTTAAAATTAATTCTCGTGCAGAGTTTGAAATTTTATCTAATCCATATCCAGAAATTTTCTCGTCAAAAATTTTACTTATTTCGTTGTAGATTTCTTTTGAACCAAAATCATTGTAATCGTTTAAAAAAATATTCATAGCCACCCACCCTATTCTTAATCAACATTATATATTAAATGTAAAAATTTTACAAAATAGTGTACAATAGAAAAGAGGTGTTTAAATGAATAGTCACGGTGCAAATGTTTTTGAAATTGCAAAAAATAACGACATTGATATAAGGAACATCATGGATTTTTCATCAAATATAAATCCCCTTGGTCCTAGCAAAAAAACTCTCGACGAGCTAAAGAATAATTTAAATCTACTTTCCACTTATCCAGATGTAGATTACATAGATCTAAAAAACTCTATTTCAAAGTATGTAAATTGTGATAGTAAAAATATCGTGCTTGGGCTTGGATCCACAGAAATTCTAAAAGATGCGATAAAGTTTTTCGCTCCAAAAATTTCCATGATCCTTTCGCCATGTTACTCTGAATATGAAAATGAACTCAGAAAAATAAATTCAAAAATTATAGAGTATAAATTAGATGAAAAAAATAATTTTAAAATAAATTTAGATGAGCTTATTAAAAATATTATTGAAGAAAAAATTGAGTTTGTTGTTTTTGCAAATCCAAATAATCCAACGGGCACAATTTTAGATACAGAACAAATTGAAAAAATTCTAAAAGAAACAGATGCAAAAATTTTGATCGACGAAACTTACATCGAATTCACAGATATATCAGTTTACTCTTCCACAAAATTAATTGATTCTTATAAAAATCTTGCAGTAGTACGGGGAACATCCAAATTTTTTGCTCTTCCTGGCATTAGACTTGGCTATGGACTTTCTTCTGATGAAAATTTTTTAAATTATTTTAAAAATAAAGAAATACTTTGGCAAATAAATTCTGTTGCAGAAATTTGTGGCAAAGTTATGTTTTCTGATGAAGATTATATTTCTCGCGTCTTTAACTTTATAACTTCAAGGAGAAATTATATATTCCACGAGATTTCAAAAATAAAAAATTTGAAACCTCAAAAAAGTTTTGGGAATTTTATCTTGATAAAAATTTTAGATGGAATTAAGTCGACGGAACTTCGCGAAAAACTTTTGGAAAAGGGCATAGTAATTCGAGACTGTAAAAGTTTTAAAAATTTAGATGAAAATTATTTTAGGATTTGTGTTTTAAATGATGACTCAAATGAAAAACTTTTAAAAAACTTAAAAGAAATTTATATGAGGTGAAATTTTGAATAAAAATAAAAAATTAACTAAAATAAAAAAAATATTTTCTGTTTTAGTTTTAGTTCCAACACTTCTAATTCCAAGTGTTGCAAGTGCCACAGCTAATGCTCCTATTGTAACAGAAATTAAATCTGAAAATGTAAAAATCGAGGAAAACCAAAATACTTTAAACAAAAAAATAAAAGAAGCTCACGAGATAAAATCCAAAAAAGATAATTTATCCGAAACTAAAAACCCAGTTTTTAGTCCATGGGCTACAAAGGACCTAAACGAGGCACAGTTTATGGGGCTTTATCCTGCGAAAGGTTTTTTCAATGGCAGGGACTTTAGGAAACCAGTAACATTTGAAGATGCCAAAACTTGTTATAAACTTTCAAAGAAAAAAATTGAAGAAAGAGGTATAGAGACAGCTGGAAACTTCACTTTTAAAAAACTTACCCGTGGAGAAATTTTAAATTCAATTTCAAAACTATTAAAAGATGAAAAATTTGAAATAAAAAATTTGAAAAAAGCAAAAATATTTTTAGGTTCTGAAGATGAAAAGTATTTAAATTCAAAAATTTCTCTAGAAGAGATGATCTCTTTATATTCAAGAGCTGTGAATAAAGTTTTGCAAGACAATGATAAAGTTTCTAGAGGATTTTTCTACGAAATAAACAACAAGGAAAATAAAATTTATATGCTTGGCTCAATTCACCTTGGAAATAGTTCCCTTTACCCAATAGACAAAAATATTTTAAATGCACTAAAATCTTCCGACAAGATTTTTATGGAAATTGATTTGTCAAAAAAAGATGAAGCAAAAAAAATGCGTGAAAAAATTTACTATAAAGATGGCAAAACTTTAAAAGATGATTTAGGCGATGAACTTTATTCAAGAGTTCTAAATTTATTTAAAGGTTTTGGAATGAAGGAAGCTGATATAAAAACTCTTAGACCTTGGGCAGTTTACAACACTTTGTCAATTGATCCATTAGGAGAAACTGCAAGAGCAAGTTTTGGAGTTGAATCCTACTTTATGAATCTAAGTCTATTAAATAAAATTGAAATCGGAGAACTTGAATCCATAGAGTATCAATCAAATATCCTTGCAAACTTTGACAATGCATCCTATATAAAGATGATTGAATCTCTAACAAGTGAAATAGAAAAAAATGGCTATAAAAATATAAATTTAAGTCTAGACAATTTGCTAGATGCCTGGCAAAGTGGCGACAAAGTTAAAATGAGATCTATTTTATCTGCTGAAGGAGACGAAGAGTCTGAAAAATTTAACGAAGCACTTTTAAGCGAAAGAGACAAAGGCATGGCAAAAAAAATAGATGCAATGCTAAAAAAAGATGGAAAAAACACATACTTCATATTAGTTGGATCCGCTCATTTAGTTCCAGAAAATTCTGTAACAGGAATTTTAAAAGCTATGGGATACAATGTAATTGAAAAATAATCGTAGTTTAAATATAATCAAATACCTCCAAGCAGTAGCTAATTTTAATAAACTATTTACTTGGTGGTATTTTTTTGTATAAAATCTAAATAAAATGTATAAATAAAATTAAAAATATTTTTGTATTTCAAAAAAACATCAGTTCGATCTAGTTAGAAGGCACTAATACACAAAAATTTTCACACTACCAAAGATATTATCTATTAAAATTTTTTCATCTATAATTTCATTTTCTTGTCCTTTCTTTTTTTATTTTAAACAATAAAAACAGTAAATCAATTTGATCTACTGTCCTACATTAACCTCGTCTTTAATTGTTAATTGTTAATTGTTTATTTTGTTATAATTGTATTATTTTATTTGCTATATCTTCTACAAATCGCTTATCATGTTCAACAAATATTAGTGTCGGCTTTGCTTCTTTTATAATTTCTTCAATTTGTATTCTAGATATTGCATCTATATAATTCAGCGGTTCGTCCCAAACAAAAATATGAGCTGGTTTTGACAAGCTTACAGCAATTAAAACTTTCTTTTTTTGTCCATCACTATAATTTTTCATATCCATTTCAAATAATTCTCTAGCAAAATCTAATTTTCTAAGAATTGTTTTACACAATGTTTCATCGACCGATTGCCTATGAATATACTCATTTAAACTCCCTATTAAATTAGATGTATCTTGAGGAATATAGGATGTTTTTAAATTACTTGCTAATTTTATCTCACCTGTATATTCATGATTTAAGCCTAATAAAATTTTAATCAAGGTTGATTTTCCACTGCCATTACTACCATATATAGCTACTATATCGCATTGTTTTATCTCAAAGCTTACATTGCTTAATATCTGCTTTTCTCCATAGTATGATGATAAATTGTCAATTGATATTAGAGAATTTTTATGATGATGTAAATTATGCAATAATAGACTTTCCTTTGTTTCAATATCTTTTAGTAAAATCTGTTTTTCTTCTATTGCCTTATTTTGTCTATTCTCTAAATTCTTGGACTTCTTCATCATCTTAGCGGACTGATGTCCTATATAACCCTTGTCTGGCTTTACGCCAGATACCTTTACGCCATTTTTCATGTTTTCAATTTTATCCGCCCAAATTTTACTTTGTCTCGCTGCTTCCCTTAATCGCTTAATATCTTTTCTTATTTTCTCATTTTGACTGATTTCAAATTGGTCTTTCATCAATTTATTTTCATACCATGATGTAAAATTTCCTGATTGAACATCAATAGAATTTCTATTAATTGAAATCACATGATCGATACAACCATCTAAAAAATCTCTATCATGAGATATTAACAAAAACCCTTTTTTACTTTTCAGATATTCACTTACAATTTTTCTTCCGTCCATATCTAAATGGTTTGTTGGTTCATCAATAAGTAAAAAACCATCTTCTCTTGTAAACAAAATAGCTAAAAGAATTTTTGTTTGTTCTCCTTTAGAAAGCTTTTCAAACTCTCTATAAATTAGATCTTCATCTATATTTAGCAAATTAAGTTCTCTAAATAATTTCCATTCTTCCTCATCTGATATTAGTTCTTTATATAAATCAATCCCTAATTTTGAAGTATCGTTTATATTTGGTGGGAATTTAATAAAGTCAACACTTTTGCTGATTTTGCCTTGATAAATCTCTTGATTTAGAAGTAGCTTAAATAGAGTAGACTTGCCAGTTCCATTTCTTCCTATTAGTCCTGTTTTCCAGTTTGTATCAAAAGAAAATGATACATTTTCAAATACCGGTCTCACATATCCATAATATGAGAAAGTGAGGTTTTCAATTTTAATTACTGACATAAAACACCTCTCGCAAGCATATTTTGCTTAATATTATACTATCTTTAAGCCATTTTTCTATTTAGTACCTCGTCTTTTAATTTTTATTTTCCAATCATTTCTTTTAAAATAACCTCGTCAGTTTCTCTCATTCCATCCTTTGCAATGTGTCCAACTGTTTTAATCATATCGTCTACATCGCTCTTTACTATTCCGTCACCAGATTTAAATGAGTTGCCAGACTTTGCTTGCTTATATGCAAGGAGTGACATTTTTAAGCTAGATGCAATTTTTATGGCACAAGATTCCTTTGCTCCATCACAAATAATTCCTGAATTTGTCGCAAGTGCATTTTTTAGAATTTCTTTTATAAGGTCTTCATCTTCATCTTTCATAAAGGCAATTCCACATACAGAAGAAGCTGCGGCAGACACAACTCCACAATAAGCAGATAATTCGCCAATTCCCTCTTTTATGTAAAGACCAATTAAATTTGCAAAAATAAGAGATCTATATAATTTATCCCTTTCTATATTGTGGTCTTTTGCATAAATAATTATAGGAACAGAAACTGTTATTCCTTGGTTTCCACTTCCAGAATTTATAACAACAGGTTTTTCACAGCCAGACATTCGAGCATCGGAACCTGCAGCTGCGTAGGCAACTAATTTGTCATTATAGTTATCTTTTGCATCTTCTAAAATCATTTTTCCAATGTTTGCACCCCATGGGTTTTCAATTCCTTCTACTGCAATATCATAATTATACTCAATTTCTTTATCTAAGACGTCTGTTATGTTTTTATAGTTTCCATTTTTTGCAAAATCATAAATTTTATCAAAGGATAAATCTATTTTATCTTCTGGCTTTTCATCTTCATTTTTATTTTCGAAAAGTACTTTATCATTTATACTCTCATAAATAATATTCGTATGGTAATCCTTAATTACTACACGAGATTTATTTCCATTCTTCTCCATAATTATGTCTATGTAAAGTCCCTTAATATCATGAACAAGTTCTATTTTAACTAAACCATTTTTTATAAGATCATCTAACATATTTAACTTGCCTTTATCAACACTAGATAAAACTTCAAGTTTCTTATTATAATCTCCAAGAAAGGCGCCCGCAGCAAGAGAAATTTCAATTCCCTTTCTTCCATCAGTGCCTGGCACTTTCACACTATTCACGTTCTTAATCATATTGCCCGATAACTTTGCCGTAATCTTTTCAGGGTCTTCTCCTAATATAGATCTTGCACGACTTGCGCCATAAGCCAAAGCTATGGGCTCGGTACATCCAAAAGCTGGTACCATTTTTTCTCTCAAAAAATCATTGTAATCCATAAAAATCTCCTCATAATTTTTTTATTAAATATATTATAGCAAAAATGATAACCTTATCCTATTAAAAACTCTTTCTTAAAAATTAAATATTCATGCATTCTTACAACTTATTTTTTATTATTTCGCCCAATTCATAGAATATTTTATGGCTTCATGCCATCTATCCATCTTTTTATTTCTTTCTTCCTCTTCCATTTTTGGCTCAAAATATTTTTCTATTTCATTATTTTCCCTTATTTCATCTATATTCTTCCAAAATCCTACTGCCAGCCCAGCCATGTAACATGCACCAAGAGCTGTCAATTCAATTACTTTTGGTCTTGTGACTTCAACTCCAACAATATCTGACAAAAATTGCATCAAAAAATTATTCTTGCTAACTCCGCCATCAACCTTTAGTGATTTAATTTTTATCTTTGAATCTTCTTGCATTGCTTCTACTACATCACAACTCAAGTACGCTATTGATTCCAATGCTGCTCTTATTATGTGATATTTATTAACTGAGCCTGTTAGTCCAATTATGCTGCCTCTTGCGTATTGATCCCAATAAGGCGCTCCAAGACCTGTGAAGGCTGGTATAAAATAACAGTCATTGGTGTCCTTTACCTTGCTTGCCATGTATTCGGAATCGTCTGCTTGGTCTATAATCCTTAGATTGTCACGCAAAAAATTAATGCATGAACCTGCTTCGAAAATTGATCCTTCAAGTGCATATTTAATCTTCCCATTTATTGACCATGCAATTGTTGAAACAAGACCATTTTGTGATCTTATTAGCTCGTCGCCAGTATTCATTAAGATAAAAGCTCCTGTGCCATAAGTTGATTTTGCCATGCCTTTTTCAAAGGATGCTGTGCCAAAAAGTGAAGACTGTTGATCACCTATTGCAGAGGCAATTGGTATTTCACAACCTAAGTATTTTGATTTTGAATTGCCATATACTTCGCTAGAATTTTTTATTTCGGGAAGCATGGATCTCGGTATGTCAAAAATTTCTAAAAGCTCATCGTCCCATTTCTTTTCTTTTATGTTAAATAACATTGTCCTTGACGCATTTGTGTAGTCTGTTATGTGAACTTCACCATCTGTTAATTTATAGATTAGATATGTATCTACTGTCCCAAACAAAAGTTCTCCGCGATTAGCCATTTCTATTGCACCGTCCACATTTTCAAGAATCCACCTTATTTTTGTGGCGGAAAAATAAGGGTCTATCACAAGTCCCGTCTTTTCTTTTATTTTTTCTTCAAGTCCTCTTTCTTTTAGTTCTTCACAGTATTTTGAAGTTCTTTTGCACTGCCATACAATAGCGTTATAAACTGGCTCCATTGTCTTTTTGTTCCAAACAATTGTAGTTTCTCTTTGATTTGTAATTCCAATCGCCGCAATATCTTTTGGGTCGATACCTTTTTTAGACATTGCTTCCACTGCCGTACCTATTTGCTTTGACCAAAGATCTTCTGGCTCTTCTTCAACATATCCAGGTTTTGGAAAATGTTTAATAAGTTCCTTTTGCGCAACAGATACTGGATTTCCCTTTTTATCAAAAATTATTGTCCTTGCAGATGTAGTACCTGCATCAAATGCCATTATGTATTTCATTTAATCACCATCTTCATTATATCATTAATACATTATTTTTCGATTTTACTTTTTTTTAATTAGTGCTATAATTATTTTATTATTTGCTGATATGGCTCAGTTGGTAGAGCAATTGATTCGTAATCAATAGGTCGGCGGTTCAAATCCGCCTATCAGCTCCATTTATATCTTTAAAAAGCTGACTTTTTAACTAAGCCAGCTTTATTTTATCTTCCATACTTTTCTATTATATTATCAATCATTTTTGAGTTGTTTGAACTAATATTGTAATAAATATTATTTACTCTAATAGTAAGACCTGTTTTTACAAAAGAAATTTTATTTCCACTTGTAAAATAGACGTTTATATAATTTGCAATTTCTGCATTAGTGTCTTTATTTGCCTGTTTTCCTCTCAATCGATTTAAATCTTTTACTATTTTATTTACAATTTTTTCTTCCTTTATTGTCTTCATATTGTCGGTTTTAAAACCAATTATCTCAATGTAATCAACATCTTTTGGATTAATATCTACTATTTTATTCCGTGAAGAAACTAAACTAACTCCAAAAAACATAATTACTACAAAAAATACGAAGAGAACAATTTTTGATTTCTTTGATTTTTTCTCTTTTCTCGCCATTATAAATATAAAACTCCATTCATAAATACGTAAGCTCTTCCCCCAACGCGAATCCTTTTTTCTCTATCTGTTATGCTAGTAAAAACTTTTGAAATTCTTCCAATGTAATCGCCTTGTATTGCTGTAATACTCTTGCTTTCTGTTATTCTGTTTGAACTTAGATAATACATAGTTGCAGCTGTTGATGTTCCGCTTCCAAATTCTTCATCCTCGCCGATTATTGGAGAAAAAGTTCTTTGTTTAATTGTTTTTCCATCATTAGTTGTGAAAGCATGAATTGATATTAAATTTTCATCTCTCGAAATTTTAAGTGCTTCTTTTTTATCTAATAATATAGAAGAAAGTGATTCCTCATTTTTTACAGGTACAATTATGTCACAAGTTCCCGTTGATATTTTTTTCATACTTAAATTTTCAGCTATTTCAAGTCCTATATCTTCTTTTTTTAAGTTAAGAATTTTTAAAATTCTATCTTCGTCTTCAAATTTTTCATCTAGTTTAATATCTAAATTCATATAAATATTTTGAATTTTTCCATTCCTATATTCAAGTTCAACAGGTATTTTCCCAATTTTTGTGTGTTGAATAATCTTCTTTATACCTTCTTCTTCACTTTTAATATATTCATTTTCTGCTAGTGCATAAAAAGTTGCAACAGTCGCATGTCCACAAAGATTTATCTCACCTTCAGGAGTAAAAAATCTCGTTAAATATCGATCCCTATCTAGTTCTCTTACAAAGACAATTACAGATTGATTAATATCCTTTGCAATATTTTCCATTTCTTGATCTGAAAGTTTTCCATCATCGTCAATTACTACACCAGTCGAATTACCCATAAAAGCCCTATCCGAAAAGGCCGATACTAAATATGTCGTATAAAATCTTTTCATTACATTAAATCCTTTTTCAAAATAAGATCAACAATTCTAGATAAGTCCTCTTCGCCATAATATTCGATTTCTATTTTACCGACTTTTCCTCTTTTTTTGAAACTTACCTTTGTTCCAAGTGATCTTTCAACTTCACTTCTTATGTCTTCCAAAAAAACATCTTTTACTTTTTCTTTTTTTCCATTCTCAGCAACTTTTTTGTTATCATTTACTGGAATGGAATTTTTTATAATCTTCATGGCCTCTTTATATTGTTTGTCCCCATCTTTTATGGAAAGCAAGTTTTTACCATGAGATGTGCTAATCTTTTCCTCTTCCAAAAGTTTTAGAACTCTAGGGTCTAGCTTTAAAAGCCTAATAGTATTTCCAACGTATTGTCTACTTTTGCCAATTTCATCAGCAAGTTCTTTTTGTGTTAGTCCTTGTGAATCTAATAGATGTTTGTAGCTCATAGCCTCTTCCACGGGATTTAGGTCTTTTCTCTGAATGTTTTCAATGATTGCAATTCTACTAGAAATTTCATCAGATACATCTTTTACAATCGCAGGGACCTTTGTTACTCCAGCATCTACTGCAGCTCTATATCTTCTTTCTCCAGCAATGATTTCATATTTATCATTTTTTTTCTTTAGTAAAAGTGGCTGAATAATTCCATATTTTTTTATTGATTGAGAAAGTTCATATAACTCATCTTTGTCAAAATTTTTTCTAGGCTGATCCTCATTTGGAATAATGTCAAATACATTGATTTCCATAAGTTTTGAACTATCTTCTTCAATAACTTCTCTTATTTTTTCACTAGATGTTAAAAAGTTTCCTATTCCTCTGCCAAGTCCATTTTTTTTAGTCATTTATTTCACCTATTACTTCTTTAGCAAGATCTGTGTACGCTCTTGCACCCTTAGATTTGCTGTCATAATCATATATATTCATGCCAAAGCTTGGAGCTTCTGCAAGTCTAACATTTCTTGGTATGAAAGTTTTAAAAACTTTGTCCTTAAAGAATTTTTTAACTTCTTCTGCCACTTGATTAGAAAGATTATTCCTTCCGTCGTACATACACATCACAACGCCTAAAATACTCAAATTTGGATTAAAATTATCTCTTACAAGAGTAATTGTGTCCATTAATTGTGAAACACCTTCAAGAGCATAGTATTCGCATTGTACAGGAATAAGAATTTTATCGCTTGCAACTAAAGACATCATAGACAATACTCCTAGAGATGGAGGAGAGTCAAGAATTACAAAATCATAATTGTCCTTTACCTTATCTATCATCTTTTTTAACTTAAACTGCCAGTCATCGTATCTTGCAAGTTCAATTTCCACTCCTGCAAATTCCCCATTTGAAGGAATTATGTCAAGCTTATTAAAAGAAGTTTTATAAATAGAATCTACTTTTTCATCTATAACAAAGTCGTATATCATATTTTCAAACTCGTAAACTCCAAGCCCCGATGTAGAATTTCCTTGTGGATCCATGTCGACAATAAGTGTTTTTTTACCTCTCAAGGCAAGTGCTGAACTTAAATTTATAACAGTGGTACTTTTCCCAACTCCACCTTTTTGATTAAAAACTGTAATTACAACAGACATTTTTTACCTCATTTCTATATAATTAATGATAACATGTTTGAATTTTTTTTAAAAGGTAAAGCAAAAAAATAAGCTCCAAAAATTTTTTGAAGCTTTGCTCCACGTGGAGCATTTTTATATTTATATAACTTTTTCCTTTGTTGCTCTACGTAGAGCATCTTTATTTTATTGATTAATTTGATTTTTGAAATTTATAAAGGTGCTTTCCTTGGCTTTCCTCCGCCTCTCGGATATTTTTTGTCGGTTTTTTTTAATTTCTTGACAACTATAATATAGTGGTCTATGTCCTTTGGTAGTGGAGTATGGATTACATCTTCTACAATTCCACCCATTAATTCAATTGCTCTTTTTGCTTTTTCAAGTTCTTCTTTATATTCCGGACCTTTTTGAGAAATAAAATACCCACCAACTTTTACAAATCCCATTGCATATTCTGTTAAAGTAGCTAGATTTGCAACTGCTCTTGATACTGCTATGTCAAATTGTTCTCTATATTCCTCTGTCCTTGCAATTTCTTCGGCTCTAGCGTGAATTGCCTTTATTTTTTTTAGATTAAGCTCTTCGATTACGCCATTTAAAAAATCAATTCTTTTTCTTAGTGAATCAAGAAGAGTTATATCTAATTGTCCGTTATAAAGCTTTAACGGAATTCCTGGGAACCCTGCTCCAGTTCCAATATCAATGATTTTTTTCTCTCCATCAAATTTTTTTGTCTTAAAGAGGCTTAATGAGTCCAAAAAATGTTTTACATTAAATTCATCATCTTCAGTAATTCGAGTGAGATTTGTGTGTTCGTTGTATTTTAATATTAGTTCTTTATATTTTTCAAATTTATCAATATTATCTGTATCCAAATCATAATCTGTCATATAATCAATTAGCATTTTTTCTCCTTAATTGTTCAAGATGTATTAATAGCACATTTATATCTGCTGGGGAAACTCCCGTTATTCTAGATGCTTGACCAATAGATTCTGGTCTAATATCAGATAATTTTTCCTTTGCTTCTAACCTAAGTCCTTCTATGTTTTTATAATTAATATCCTTGGAAAGTTTTTTGTTTTCAAGCTTTTTAAATTGTTTTATTTGTATTTCTTGTTTTTTAATATATCCTTCGTACTTTATTTCAATTTCAATATTTCTTATTACATCACTTCTAACAAAAGGTCTATCTTTGTCAAATACTGCAAGTTTTTTATAGTCAAGTTCCGGCCTTTTTATAAGTTCATAAAGTGAAAAAGAATTTTGAGTTTCTGTTGATCCTAAGCATTTTAGGATTTTATTGTTTTCAACAGTTGGGTTAATTTGAATTTTTTTAATTCTATTAATTTCTTCTTCGATGGCATTTTTTCTGTATAAATATCCTTTATATCTCTCGTCATCTACAAGTCCAATTTCTCTTCCTCTTTCTGTAAGTCTTAAATCTGCGTTGTCTTGTCTTAGAGTGAGTCTATATTCAGCTCTTGAAGTCATTATTCTATAAGGTTCCCTAGTTCCCTTAGTTACTAAATCGTCAATTAAAACTCCAATATATGCTTCAGATCTATCTAGCACGAAGGGTTCTTTTCCCTTGACTTTAAGAGCTGCGTTTATTCCTGCAACAATTCCCTGTGCTCCTGCTTCTTCATATCCACTAGACCCGTTAATTTGTCCAGCAAAAAATAATCCCTCATAGTCCATATGCTCAAGAGTCCTCTTTAAGAGAGTTGCGTCAATTGCATCGTATTCAATAGCATAGGCTGGTCTTAAAATTTTGCAGTGTTCCATTCCTATTATTTCTCTGTAAAACTGATTTTGTATTTCAACTGGTAGGGAAGATGACACACCTTGGATGTACATTTCATCAGTAGTAAGACCTTCTGGCTCAATAAAAACTTGATGTGAATCTCTGTCGGCAAATCTAGTTACTTTATCTTCAATAGATGGACAGTATCTTGGACCTTTTCCCTCAATATCACCAAGAGCAAGTGCAGATCTTTCGATATTATTTCTAATAATCTCGTGACACTTTTTAGTTGTATAAGTCAAATAACAAAATTCTTGTTGAATATCATATTTTTTATCAATATTTAAGAAAGAAAATGGGATTATTTCCTCATCTCCTTTTTGTTCTGTCATAACAGAATAATCCATTGATTTGCGCAAAACTCTTGCAGGAGTACCTGTTTTCAATCTCCTGAGTTCCATTCCAAAATCTTTTTCAAGACTTTCTGAAAGATAATTTGCTGGACCAAATCCACTTGGACCAGAAGAATAATTTACTTCTCCCATAAATACCTTTGATCTTAGGTAAGTTCCGCTACATATTACAACGCATTTAGTGTTGTATTTAGCACCATTTCTCGTTAAAACTCCTGTTACTTTCTTCCCATCTTTTAAAATTCTAATAGCTTCATCTTGAACGAGATATAAATTATCTTCATTTTCCAATACTCTTTTCATCTCGTCGTGATACTTTCTCTTGTCAGCTTGCACTCTAAGTGAATGAACAGCTGGACCTTTTGAAGTATTGAGCATCCTAGATTGGATAAAAGTCTTGTCTATATTTTTTGCCATTTCGCCGCCTAGAGCGTCAATTTCACGAACTAAATGGCCCTTGCCTGTTCCGCCAATGTTAGGGTTGCAGCTAAGTTGTGCTATTGAATCTAAATTTATACATAATAAAAGAGTTTTTGCTCCAAGTCTTGCAGATGCAAGAGCAGCTTCACTTCCTGCATGACCTGCTCCAATTACAACTGTATCAAAATCTCCAGCTTCAAAATATTTAATATCTGACATCTTTACCTACTTTCCTATACAAAAATCAGAAAATACTCTGTCCAAAATATCTTCTGTTGTAATTGTTCCTGTTATCTCAGAAATATGTGCAATTACATTTTCGAGGTCAACTTCAATTAGATCTAAAAACACCTTTTTATTTAAGCTTTCTTTTACCTCTAAAAGCTCTTTTCTTGCTTCCTTTAATGCATTTATATGCCTAATATTAGAAAGCACTGTGTCAGATGAAATTTGAAGTTCTCCATCGAAGAACAAATCTAAAATTAGTTTTTCAACTTTTTTAACAGATTCATTTTTCATAACTGAAAGTCTCAAATAATCATCTTTAAAATACTTTACAATTTCTTCGTTAGAAATCTTTTGTTCTAAATCATCTTTGTTTAATATAATAATATGTTTTTTATTTTCGATTAATTTTAAAATTTCTTTATCGTTCTGATCAAACTCTCTTGAAATATCAAAAATCGCAATCACTAGATCAGCATCTTTCAGTTTTTCTCTTGCAATATTTACGCCAATTTTTTCAACTTCATCATCAGTTTCTCTAATTCCTGCAGTATCAGAAATTTTTAATAAAACACCATCTAAATTTATATAATCTTCAATCACATCTCTAGTTGTGCCTGCAATGTCAGTTACTATGGCTCTTTCGTACTTTAAAAGTCCATTTAAAAGCGAAGATTTGCCAACATTTGGTTTTCCGAGAATTACAGTATTTATTCCATCTCTAAGGAGTCTTGAGTTTTTGGAATTTTCAAGAAAATTATCCATTTTGTTTAAAATTTTTTCACTCCTATCAATAAGGTCATTGTAGGCAGCATCTTCAATATCTTCGTCAGGAAAATCTATGTTTGCGACAATAAGAGCCTGCATAGAGATAAGTTCATCTTTTAATTTATTTAGTACCTCGCTGAGAGCGCCACTAAGTTGATTTAAGCCAAGATCAAAAGAAATATCTGTTTTTGCCTTAATCATATCTATTACTGCCTCAGCTTGAGTTAGATCGATTCTTCCATTAAGAAAACCTCTCTTAGTAAACTCCCCTTTTTCTGCCAGCCTTGCGCCCTTAGATAGAATTAAATTTAAAATTCTTTTGACAGAAACAATTCCTCCGTGACAGTGAATTTCAACAATATCTTCAGCTGTATAGGAGTGAGGTCCCTTCATCTTTACAACTAAAACTTCATCTATTTTTTTGTTTCCATCACATATGTGACCATACAAAAACTTTCTATTTTCAGCATCTGCTATCTTTTTTCCACTGGCAGATACAAAAATTTTATCTATTATATTTATTGAATCTTCGCCGCTCATTCTTACAATTGCAATACCAGCTTCGCCAATTGCAGTAGAAATTGCAGCAATAGTATCATTTAAATTTCCCATTATATCAGTCCTTTTAAACTATATTACTACAATTAAATCAAATAAAAAAGAAGGCTTTTAAAATAAAGCCCTCTTATAAAATTTTAATATTTTCTTTCTTTTTGAATTACAACTTTTCTAAAAGGATCTTTCCCTTCAGAATGTGTTAAAACTCCTTCAAAATCTTGCAAAGCTGTGTGAATAATTTTTCTTTCATAAGAATTCATAGGTTCAAGCTTAACTGATCTGCCAGTCTTTGTAACCTTATTAGCCATTTTATTTGCAAGGTTTATAAGAGTTTGTTTTCTCTTTTCTCTATAACCACTAGAATCTAAGTTTACTCTAATATATCTTGAAGATTTTTTATTAACTATTAAATTTAAAATATATTGAATTGAATCGAGAGTTATGCCTCTTTTTCCAATTAAAATTCCAAGTCTATTTTCATCTCCATTGATATTAATGTTTAGAGTATTATCTTCCAATTCCATTTCCACAGTATTGTCAAGTTCCAAAGTATAAAGAATTTTTGAAGTAAATTCTCTAGCAGCATCTAAGATATTTTCATTTTCTTCTTCGATGCTATTTGAACTTTCTTCAACATATACATCTTCACTAATTTCAAGACTATCTTCTGTTGTTTCTGTGGAGATTTCATTATTTTCTATTTCAAGTTCAACATTATCTTGAACTGCGTCTTGGCTCTTCTCTGGTTCAATTTTTTCGTTAAATATTTCATCTAAAATACTTTTAGTTTCATCTTTCTTTGGCCAAACTTTTACAGTTGCATCCTTAGAACCAATAAGTCCCAAAAATCCCTTTTGACCTTCATCTAGCACTTCGATTTCAGCATTTTCTCTTGAAATATTTAACTCACTTAGAGCCTCTCTTACTGCTTCATCAACGGATTTTCCCGTTTTAATTACATAATTCATTACTTATCCTTAACCTCAACTTCTTCAATCTCTTCTTCTACAATCTTATTAGTAATAAGCTGTTGGACTATTGAAAATATATTAGAAACAGTCCAATAAATAACAAGACCAGCTGCATATCTTCTCGCCATTGAAAAAATTAAAATAGGCATTACAACCATCATAGTAGTCATCATTGACTTAGCCTGATCAGCACCTGCACCTTGAGAGGCAGGGTTTTTAGTAGTAATAAAACTTACTAAAAAAGTTGAAACAGCAGCTATAACAGGCATAATAAAAGTTGGATCTACATGATCAATATTCTCTATATAAAAGAAGTTCTTGTTCATTGTTTCATAAAAACCTGGATCCGTAAAAGCGAAGGTTTGTGGGTTTAAAAACACTCTATAAAAAGCAATTAACACAACCATTGTTATAATCATTGGCAGACATCCACTAGCGACGTTATAATTAGCATCTTTATAAAGTTTTTGTTGTTTAGCAGCTAAAGTTTGTGGATCATTCTTGTACTTTTGTTGTATTTTTTTAAGCTCTGGTTGAAGTTTTGCCATTTTCTTTTGACTTTTCATCTGAGAAATATTTAGTGGCAAAATTAAAAGCTTAATAATAATAGTAGCAATAATAATCGAAAGTGCAAAGTATGAAACTTGAGCTGGTTCATTTTGCATAATTGTAGCGAGTCCATCATAGATGAACTTTACAAAAATTCCAAGTATAGAACTAATTAAATGCATTAATAATTTCCTCCAATATTAAATGAGAGGATCGTAACCGCCTTTGTGAAAGGGATGGCATTTTAAAATTCTTCTAATAGTAAGATAAGTACCTTTAAAAAAACCATACTTCTCGTAGGCTTCATAACTATATTGTGAACAAGTGGGTGTAAATCTACAATGTCTTCCTGGTAAAAGATATGTAGAAATAAATTTTTGATAAAATCTTATTAATAACATACAAATTTTACTCATTTAATCATCTTCTTTTGTCTTTTTAAAACAGAAAAAAAAGAACTCCTAAAGTCTTTAAAATCAGAATCACATGCATCCTTTTTTGCAACGAATACATAATCGTAACCTGGTTTTATTTTATGAGAATTCTCTCTTAAAAGGTGTTTTAATCTTCTTCTAACAAAATTTCTATTTACGGCATTTCCAATCTTTTTAGTAGCAGTAATTCCAAATCTTGGATAATCTCTTTTATTCTCAACAGTAAAAAGAGTAATATACTTAGATCCAGAAATTTTTTTGTTAGAATAAACCCTCTGAAATTCACTATTCTTTTTTAAATAACAATCCTTCATTATAAACCTAAGCTGAAAGTCTCTTTCTGCCCTTTCTTCTTCTTGCCTTAATAACGGCTCTACCTGCTCTAGTTCTCATTCTTGAACGAAAACCATGTTCTCTTTTTCTTTGTTTATTTTTTGGTTGAAAAGTTCTCTTCAAAATTCTCACCTCTTTCTATCTTTATCATTTTATTTACAAACGGTTAAATTGTCAAGTAATATAGATGATTTAATAGTAAATAGGCTAAAATTTTTATTTTAATTATTTCAAAAATTAAAAATTTTAAAATCTTGTAAAATCCCTTATTGTTGATAAGTCTAGCATTATTTGTTAAAATATATGTGGATAAATATAAATTGTTTGTAGATAAAAACAAAACTGTTTATAAATAAAGTTATTAACATTGTGTTGATAATATGTTGATAATTTTATTTTTATTTTGTAAAAATTAGAAATAATCTAGTTTTTATTCAAAGTTATCAACAATTCTAGTTAAAATATATTGTTTATATTTTTTTATCCACAGATTTATTCACAATTGTAGATTTAATTATTAACTACAATTTATCAACAATATAAAAATTGTTAATGAGGAGGAAATATGGACAAAGAACTTTCCACAATGTGGGAATCTTTCTTAAAAGAACTTGAAAAAAGATCTATGTCTCAAGTTACATATTCCACTTGGTTTTCACGAATGCTTCCAAAATCAATAGACTACGATAGCAAAAAAATTGTAATTAAAGTTCCGTCACCTTTTATAAGAGATTATCTCGTAAATAACAAAAGACACTTTGATTTAGTTGGCGATGCTTTAAAGGAAATTACTGGAATTGATTTTGACATTAGCATTATTTCAGATGACGAATCTGCCGATTCAAATCCTGCTGGACTTATAAATAAGCCATTTTTAAATGTATCAAGGCTCAATCCAAAATATACTTTTGAAACATTTGTAGTTGGAAAGAGCAACGAATTTGCCCATGCAGCAGCACTTGCAGTTTCTGAGAATTATGAAAATCCGCAAAATGCCTTTTCAAATCCACTCTTCATATATGGAGGTGTTGGACTTGGCAAGACCCATTTAATGCACGCAATTGGACATTTTGTACTAGAGCAAGATCCTACTAAAAAAATTTTATATGTTACAAGTGAACAATTTACAAATGAACTTATAAATTCCATTCAAACTAATAAAAACGAAGAATTTAGAAATAAGTACAGAAAGGTAGATCTTCTCTTGATCGACGATATTCAATTTATAGCTGATAAAGACAGAACTCAGGAAGAATTTTTTCATACCTTTAATGAACTTCACGAACAAAATAAACAAATTGTATTAACTTCTGATAAACCGCCTAAGGATATTAAAAGTCTTGAGGAAAGGTTAATTTCAAGATTTGCTTGGGGACTTGTAGTAGACATTGGACCTCCTGATTTGGAAACTAGAATTGCAATTCTTAGAAAAAAAGCTGACTCTGAAGGTTTTGAAGTTAGCCAAGAAGTTATGAATTTTATAGCTGAAAATGTAAGAAGTAATATTAGAGAACTTGAGGGAGCACTCTCTCGCGTTATGGCATATTCAAAGCTAACAGATTCTGATATTTCTGTTGATTCTGCAGCTATAGTCCTTCGAGATATTTACGAAACTAAAGAAAAAAAACAAATTACAGCAGAATTTATAAAAGCAGAAGTTGCCAAAAAATATGGTTTAACAATAGATGATTTGAATTCACGAAAGAGAACCAATGCTATTGCTTATCCAAGGCAAATAGCTATGTATATTACTAGAGAACTTACTGATTTAAGCCTTCCAAAAATAGGCGATGTATTTGGTGGTCGTGATCACTCAACTGTAATTCACGCATACGATAAAATAACTCAGGATTTAGATAATGATCCTATATTTAAAATTGAGATAACAAATTTAATAAAAGAAATAAAATCTTAATTGTTGATAACTTTTTAAAATTAAAAAACTTATCAACATGTTATCAATATTAATTTTTATTAAATCTCAAGATTTTAAGGACTTATTCACAAATTAACAAGCCCTACTACTATTACTATTTTATATACTATTTTCTAGGAGGAAAAAATGCTAATAAAGGTTAACAGAAAAGAACTGACAAAACACATTTCAATAGTTCAAAAAGCAATTTCTCAGAGAACAACTATGCAAATACTTGAAGGCATAAAAATAACAGCTAAAGATAACACTTTAATATTAGCTGCTACTGATACAGAAATAAGCATTAAGACTAAATTAAATGCAATAGTTGAAAGAGAGGGAGAAATCGTAATAAATTCCAGACTATTTGGAGATATTGTTAGAAAACTTGAAAATGACATTATAAATATAAATGTAGAAAATTATGTGATGAATCTAAAGTGTGGTGATTCTATTTTTAATATTTCTACTCAAAAGGCAGATGAATATCCAGATCTTCCAAAGGTTGAAGATGATATTAAGATAAATATTTCATCAAATGATTTAAAAAACATTGTAAAGAAAACTACTTTTGCAGTTTCCAATGACGAATCTAGAATTGTTTTCACTGGTGTACTTATGGATATAAGGAAGAGTTTTATAAACTTCGTTGCACTAGATGGATTTAGAATGGCAATTCAAAAACTTGAAAAGGAAACGGGAATTGAAAATTCAATTATTATACCATCAAGATCACTTAATGAACTTGTAAAAATAATAGATAATGATATAGATGTAACTCTTAATATTTCAAAAAATAATATAGTTTTTAAATTTGATAACACTGTATTTTATAGTACATTATTAAGTGGCGAATTTTTTAGTTACGGTGCACTTCTAAGAGATGAACACAAAATTTCTACTATTGTATCGAAAAGGGAATTTCAACTTGCAGTTGAAAGAGCATCTCTTCTTGCAAGAGAAGATAGAGCAAATCTTATTAAATTAAATGTATTAGAAAATTACATCAATATTAAGAGTAATTCAGAAATAGGAGATGTTTTTGAAAAGGTCAAGACATCAGAACATGAAGAAGTTTTAGATATTGCTTTTAATTCAAGATATATTTTAGATGGAGTTAAAATTTTAGAATCTGAGGAAATTGTACTTAACTTTACAGATTCCGTAAATCCATTAATAATAACAGAAAAAGAAGATGACTCCTATATATATCTTGTACTTCCAGTTAGACTTGCGGGGTAATTATGGAAACTATAAATATAGATACTGAATTTATAAAACTAGATTCTTTTCTAAAACTTACAGGACTTTGTGAATCAGGTGGTTTTGCCAAGGCTCTGATTTTAGATGGAAATGTAAAAGTTAATGGAGAAGTTGAAACTAGAAGAGGAAAAAAATTATACAAGGGAGATAAAATTTCCTTTGAGGGAAATGAATATATAATTGGTGAGAAATGAAACTCAAATATCTAAGACTTTTTAATTTCAGAAATTATAAGAGTTTAGATTTTATTCCTGGTGAAAATATAAACGTGCTCTATGGTTTAAATGCTTCGGGAAAGACAAACTTAATTGAATCTATATATATGTCTATAAGGGCAAATTCTTTTAGAAATCCAAAAGATAAAGATCTCATTAATGTTGATGAAAATTATTCTAGTATTATTACGAGATATAATATAGAGGATTATAAGGACGATTATAGAGTTGAAATTTCAAAATTTGAAAATAAAAAATTATTTATAAATGATGAAAAAGTAAATACTAAGGATTATAGAAAATCTAGGTTTGTTGTTCTTTTTAATCCCGATGATCTCAATATGATAAAATATTCACCTAAGGAAAGAAGAAAATTTTTAGACGATTTATTGTCAAATATTGATCTTAATTATGATTTTTATATGTACAAATATAGAAGACTTTTATTCGAGAGAAATAAACTTCTTAAGATGAATATGGATAAAAATCTTTTAGATGTATATGACAGAGAAATAGTAAAAAATGGGACTAAAATAATTATTATGAGGTTAAAAACCATAAAGAGATTAAATGAAATTGCTAAAGAGCATTATAAATTAATTTCTGGGGATGATCTTAATATTACTTATCTTTCAACGGTTCCAGTTTTAGTTGATGAGAGAGAACTTATGGAAAATTATTTAATGCTTTTAAAGGATTCTCTTTCTAAGGATTTGGAAAAAAAATACACGACTATTGGCCCTCATAGAGATGATTTAGATTTTAAGATTAACAAATTTTCTTCTAAGAGTTATGGATCTCAAGGCGAACAAAGAAGTATTGTACTTAGTTTAAAGTTAGCTGAAGCAGATTTAATAAAGGATTTATATAAAATAAAACCACTTCTTCTTTTAGATGATGTTTTTTCAGAGATTGATTCAAATAGAAGTAAGTATTTATTACATTCATTAAAAGATTTACAGACATTTATTACTACAACAGAAACTGATAATTTTTTAAAGTCGGTTGATGCAAATTTTTATAGAATAAGTGAAGGTAAATTAATTTATTAGAACAGGAGATAAAATGGCGAAAGACAAAAGACATTATGACGCATCGGACATACAGGTATTGGAGGGACTAGATCCCGTTAGAAAAAGACCTGGTATGTATATTGGTTCTACTGGACCAAGAGGACTCCATCATTTAGTATATGAAGTTGTGGACAATTCAATTGATGAGGCTCTTGCCGGTATATGCGATCATATAATTATAAAAATAAACAAAGATGGAAGTATAGAAATTTCTGATAATGGTTCAGGTATTCCAGTTGCAATACACCCACAAACTGGCAAATCAACAGTAGAAACTGTACTTACAATTCTTCACGCAGGTGGAAAATTCAACAATTCTGCTTATAAAGTTTCTGGTGGACTTCACGGTGTAGGTGTGTCTGTAGTAAATGCTCTTTCAAATAAATTAGTTGCAACTGTAAAAAGAGATGGCAAAATTTATAGACAAGAGTTTTCTAGAGGTATTAAAAAAACTGAACTTGAAGTTATAGGAGAAACCAAAATTGATGACACTGGTACTAAAATTTATTTTGAACCAGATGATACAATATTTGAAACTGTAGAATTTTCTGACGAAATTCTCTCTAAGAGATTTAGAGAAATGGCTTTTTTAAATAAAGGGATTAAAATTGAATTCATAGATGAACGAAAAAATTCAAGAGAAGTGTTCCACTATGAAGGTGGAATTAAATCCTTTGTTGAATTTATTAATCATAAGAAAAAGCCAATTCATGACGAAATAATATATATAGATGAAGTAAGGGAAGAAACTGCAGTTGAAATTGCAATTCAATACACAGATTCTTATTCAGAAGTCGTACTTTCCTTTGCAAATAATATTAATACTGAGGAAGGTGGAAGTCACCTTTCAGGTTTTAGATCTGCTCTTACTAGAACTTTAAATGACTATGGAAGAAAAAATAATATTATAAAGGAAAAAGAAGAAAATCTTTCAGGTGAAGATGTAAGGGAAGGAATTTCTGCAGTAATAAGTGTAAAACTTCCTGACCCACAATTTGAAGGACAAACTAAGGGAAAACTTGGCAATTCAGAAACAAGGGGAATTGTAGATTCAGTTTTATCTGAAGATTTGACAATTTTCTTGGAAGAAAATCCAAAAATTGGAAAACAAATTTTAGATAAAGCTCTTTCAGCAAGGCGTGCAAGAGAAGCTGCTAGAAAGGCAAGAGACTTAACTAGAAAGAAAAAC
This sequence comes from Peptoniphilus sp. SGI.035, assembly GCF_050315115.1. Taxonomy (NCBI): domain Bacteria; kingdom Bacillati; phylum Bacillota; class Tissierellia; order Tissierellales; family Peptoniphilaceae; genus Peptoniphilus; species Peptoniphilus sp. SGI.035. The sequence continues at coordinate 48,130 of NZ_JBNPOJ010000002.1, read as the reverse complement.
AACTTAGAGTCAATGACTCTTCCAGGTAAGCTTGCAGATTGTCAAAATGACGATCCAGAGAGAAATGAAATCTTTTTAGTCGAAGGTAATTCTGCTGGTGGCTCTGCAAAGGACGGTAGAGATTCAGAGTATCAGGCAATTCTTCCTTTAAGAGGAAAGATCATGAACGTTGAAAAGGCAAGATTGGATAAAATGCTAAATTCATCTGAAATTCGTGCAATGATTACTGCCTTTGGAACGGGAATTGGCGAAGAATTTAATATAGACAAACTAAGATACGATAAAATTATAATCATGACTGATGCCGATGTTGACGGTGCTCACATCATGACTCTTCTTTTGACATTATTCTTTAGATATATGAAACCTCTTATAGAAGAGGGACATGTCTATGTTGCACAAGCTCCGCTATATGGTATAGAAAAGGGAACAAAAATACTTAGATATTGTCACAATGAAAAGGAACTTAAACTTGCACTTAAAGAATATAAAGACGCAAAAGTAAATATTAAGAGATATAAAGGTCTAGGAGAAATGAATCCTGAACAACTTTGGGAAACTACAATGAATCCAGACAACAGACTTCTTTTAAAGGTAAATATAGATGATTTAACAGAAGCTGATGATACTTTTACAATTTTAATGGGTTCAGAAGTTGAACCAAGAAGAGAATTTATAACAGAAAATGCAGTTTATGCAGATTATATAGATGCATAGGGGTGAAAGATGACTGAAAATAATTTTATAGAATCAGGAATACTTGATGTTGATATTAATAAAAAAATGAGGTCTTCTTATCTCGATTATTCAATGTCTGTAATAGTGGCAAGAGCACTTCCTGATGTAAGAGATGGACTTAAACCAGTTCACAGAAGAATTTTATATGGAATGCAAGGACTAAACCTTGCATCTAATGGACCATATAGAAAATCTGCAAGGCTTGTTGGGGATGTAATGGGTAAGTATCACCCTCATGGTGATTCTTCAATTTATGAAGCAACAGTAAGACTTGCACAAGATTTTAATACTAGATATCCATTAGTAGATGGACAAGGAAACTTTGGTAATATCGACGGCGACGGTGCTGCAGCAATGCGTTATACAGAAGTTAGAATGACTAAGCTTGCAGAAGAAATGCTAAGAGATATAAATAAAGATACAGTTGATTTCGTTCCAAACTTTGATGATAACGAAAAGGAACCAACTATTCTTCCAGCAAGATTTCCAAATCTTTTAGTAAATGGATCTAGTGGTATTGCCGTAGGTATGGCTACAAATATGGCTCCACATAATATGAATGAATCAATTGATGGAATCATCGCTTATATTGACAACGACAATATTTCCATTAGTGAATTAAATGAAATTATAAAGGGACCAGATTTTCCAACAGGAGCTCAAATTATGGGAACTGAAGGAATTAAGGAAGCCTATGAAACAGGTAGAGGAAAAATAATTGTAAGGGCAATTGCAGAAATAAAAAGTTTTAAAAATAATCGTGAAAAAATAGTTATTACAGAACTTCCTTATCAAGTTAACAAATCTGCACTTATAATGAAAATTGCTGATCTTGCAAAAAATAAAGTAATTGACGGAATTTCAAATATTACAGATGCTTCAAATAGAAAGGGTATCAACATAATTGTTGAATTAAAAAGAGATGCCAATGCAGAAGTTGTTTTAAATAAACTTTACAAAAATACGCAAATGCAAACAACTTTTGGAATTATAAATCTTGCACTTGTAAATGGAAAGCCAGAAATTTTAAATTTAAAAGAAATTATTAGGTACTATGTCGATCACCAAGTTGAAGTAGTTACTAGAAGAACTAAATTTGATTTAGACAAAGCTGAAAAAAGAGCTCATATAGTTGAGGGACTTTTTATAGCACTTGATAATATTGACAGAATTATAAAAATAGTAAGAGCATCAAAGGATGATTCTGAAGCAAAGAAAAAATTCTATGAAGAATTTAACTTATCTGATGCACAATCTCAAGCTATTTTAGACATGAGAATAAGAAGACTTACAGGACTTGAAAGAGAAAGACTTGAAGCTGAATATGAAAAACTTCAAGCTGATATAAAATGGTTTAAAGAAATTTTGGAAGACAATAATGTACTTATGAAACTAATAAAAGAAGAGCTTCTTGAGATAAAAACAAAATATGGAGATTTGAGAAAAACTGTAATTTCTCACGATAGAACTGATATAGAAATAGAAGATATTATAAAGAAAGAAGATGTTGTAATAACACTTACTCAATTTGGATATATCAAGAGAATGAGCGAGGGAACTTATAAACCACAAAAAAGAGGTGGCAGAGGAGTTTCTTCAGGAAATATGAGAGACAATGATTTTGTAAAGGAACTTTTTGTAACATCAACTCACGATATGATTTTATTCTTTACATCTTTAGGAAATGTATTTAAATTAAAAGCATATGAAATTCCAGAGGATTCAAGAACTTCAAGGGGAACAGCAATTGTAAATCTACTTGAACTAGAAGAAGGAGAAAAAGTTACATCAATAATTCCAGTGGAAGAATACGACCCTGACATGAATGTCTTAATGGTAACTGAAAAGGGACTTATAAAGAGAACCCCATTTAAAGAATACAAAAATATTAGAAAATCTGGAATAATTGCTATAAAATTAAATGAAGATGATAAGTTAATTAATGTTCATTTAACAAAAAATAATGAAGATGTAATACTTGTAACTAAAAAAGGTCTTGCAATAAGATTTAACGAAGAACAAGTTAGAAAATCAGGTAGAAATTCTATGGGAGTTAAGTCAATTGATCTTGCTGATGGTGACATTGTAGTTTCATCTGATCTTGCATACGATGATAAATATTTATTAGTAATATCTGAAAATGGATTTGGAAAATTAACTGAAATATCCAAATACAGACCACAAAACAGAGGCGGAAAAGGTCTTTTAACTTATAAGATTACTAAAAAGACTGGCGATTTAGCATCTGCTGCAGTTGTGGAAAAAGAAGATGATGTAATGATAATTGCAGATTCTGGAGTTATTATTAGGATTTTGACAGAAGATATTTCTATCCAAGGAAGAAATACATCTGGTGTTAAACTTATGAATTTGACTGATGCAAAAGTTGTAGCTGTAGCTAATTATATTGGAGATTAGGAGGCTTTATGGAATTTAAATTAGAGTCAAAAAACACTGATGAATTTTTAATTATATATCCAAAGGGAGAATTGGATGTATACAATACAAAAAAATTCAAAGAAAAATCTATAAAATACTACGAAAAAAATAAAAAAGATATTTTATTTGACTGTATAGACTTAGAATATCTTGATTCAACTGGTCTTGGTTCACTTATCTATATTTTAAAAGAGTTAGAAAAAGATGGAAATAAAATTGTAATTGAAAATTTAAACAAATCAATTATGAAGCTTTTTAAGATAACCAAACTTGACGATATGTTTGAAATCAGGGGGTAATATGGATACACTTAAATATCAAATACCTAATGATGCCAAATATTTTTCAACAGTAAGATTAATGTTATCTGGTATTTTAAATCTATTAAATAGAAACATTGAAGAAATAGAAGATTTAAAAATGGCAGTTACAGAAAGTTTGAATATTTCACTATGTTTAACTGACCTAGATCATATCGATTTAGTATTTGAAATAGAAGAAAATAATATAAAAATTTGTGTAAGCGAGATCAATGAAGAAAAGTTAGAAAAATCTGAAAAATTGTTTCTTTCAAAAACCATTATTGAATCTCTTGTAGATGAATGCTATTTTGATGGAAATAAATTTATTTTGTCAAAAAAATTGTAAGGATTTGTTATGAATTTAAAAGAATACAACAACTTAGATAGAAGACTTACAAAGGAAGAGAGAAGAGAACTTTTTAAAGAATACCACAAAACTGATGACCAAGAAATAAGGGACATTTTAATCGAAGAGCATCTTTATATAGCAGAAATCCTATCCAAAAAATATGCAGGCAGGGGAATAGACTACGACGACATCTATCAAGTGGCATCTATTGGGTTAATCTATGCAATACAGAGATATGATCCAGACAAGGGATTTGAATTTTCATCCTTTGCAACGCCAACTATAATTGGAGAAATAAAAAAATATTTTAGGGACAATGGATGGACAATTAGGGTTCCAAGAAGAATACAAGAGCTTTCTAAAAAAATTGCAAATGCAACTGTTACTTTATCCCAAAAATATCAAAAAACTCCAACTATTGATGAAATTGCAGAATTTTTAAATTCAACTCCAGAAGAAATTATGGAATCAATGGAAGCATCAAAAGTTTATACTCCTCAGTCCCTTGATGTAACTTATGAATCAGGTGATGAAAGTGAAGTAAATCTATCTGATTTAATAGGAGTAGAGGAAAAGTATTTCGATAAAATAGAATCAAATGACTTCTTTAAAAGAGCAATGGAAAATTTAGACGAAGTTGAAAAAACTATTTTAATCGACAGATATTTTAACAAAAAAACACAAGTTGTAATTGCAAAGGAACTAAACATTTCTCAAATGACAGTTTCTAGAATAGAAAAGAAAGTTTTAGAAAAAATGAAAAAAGAACTTGCTAAAACTATGGAGGTTTAATGAATAGAAATAGGTACCTAGTTACACTTTTAAAACTAGTAAATTTATTTGAAATAGTTGTGTCCGTTATGCTAATAGCTGGAGTTGTAATATCAGTGCCTGATATTTTAAAATACTATTTAAAAATAATAACAAGCGATGCCACACACTCTTATAAAATATTCCAAAATTTTCTTTCTCATGTGCTTTTACTTGTAATAGCCATAGAATTTGTGGTATTAATGATTGCTCATACCGATACAAATATAATTCATTTAATACTACTTGTAATATCTAGGAAGATGTTGGTGTACTCAGACACAATGATAGACTTACTTATAGCAACTGTTGCAATTGCAGTATTGTTTGCCGTAAGAAAATTTTTATTGACTGGCGTTAGTATGGACAGCACAGCAAATGAACAAAATGAATATTCCGCATCAACCCCAATTAAAATACTCAATCGAAAGTATGGATTTGACATAGACCCAGGGGACTCAACAACACTTGGAGGTTATGTAACTGCACTTCTAATTAAAAATGCAGAAGAAGCAGATACTGGAGTAATAGTAGAAGATGGAAATTACATTTTCCAAATTGTAAAAATGGCAACTGGTGGAGTTATACAAACAGTTTCAGTAGAAAAAATAGACAAAAAAGATAAATGAATTTTAACCTATGAGATTTAGATTTAACTCATAGGTTTTTTTAATAAAAACTTAATAACAAATGTAGATAAAAAACAAAAAATGTGAATAACTTTAACAAAATTTTAAAAAATAAAAAGACTTATCCACAAAAAATAAAAAAGACTCGGTTTTCCCGAGTCCAAATAAAATTACATAGTTCTTTTATCTGCTGGTAAAAATGAATCCACAATACCAAGAATAAAAGCACCAACAACAGCGCCAAGAATTGATACAGTAAATCCATCTACGATTTTACCTGTAATGAATAGAATAATAGCTGCAACTACAAATCCTACAGCTCCTCTACCAAAGGGTGAAGCGTCAATACCTGTAAATTTATTTATAGCCCAGTCTAAAATTCCAATAACAATAGCTGCCATAATAGCAGTCGAATATCCGTCTGTTTGAATTCCTATAGAAAGTGCAGAAGTTACAAGAATAGCTAATCCACTTACAAGGATTTTAATTATTAATTTTATCATAATTTCTCCTTCCAGTTTATTTATAGCCATTGGACAATAAATTAAACAATTTTAATTAATTTGGGTATAAAAATATGGGAGGATTGTAATGAAATTTGTAAAAATAGAAGTATTTATCCCGAGAGAAAATACAAAAAAACTAATGGAAAAAGTAAATAAAGGCGGATTTTTAAAAGAAGAAAACTATGACTTTTGCTATGCAGAAACTCCTGTTATAGGACATTTCAGACCAATAGAAGGTGCAAATCCATATATAGGAAGCCTTGGAAAAATAGAAGATGTTTTAGAAAATAAAGTTGAATTTAGAATAAGACAAGAAGATTTATCTAAAGTAATGAAAATAATAAAAGAAAATCATCCTTATGAAGTACCAGTTATAAATATAATAGAGCTTTATGATGTTTAACAAGCATAAAAAAATCACCTGCAAAAGCAAGTGATATGGCGTCCGCGAGAGGAATCGAACCTCCGACCCCACGCTTAGGAGGCGTGTGCTCTATCCTACTGAGCTACGTGGACCTATAAAATAATTGTATATAAAATTTTAAGAAGTGTCAATTTTTTTTGACACTTCAAATATTTAAATTATTTTTTATTTGAAAATTTTTAACAAATTCCTTATTACTAAAAAGCTTATTTTTCAAAATTTTAAGCAGCTTTATCTATATTTACAAATATTTCTTCAAAAACTCTTTTGAATTTATTAAAAATTCCTCTTTCATAAACCTTGTCTTTAACTATTAAATCTGTTGTATAAATTAAGTTGTCGTCTTTGTAAAAGCTAATTTTTCCGACGGAGGAGCCTCTTTCAATAGGAGCTTTTAAGTTTTCGTCTATGCTTACAACTTCTTTAAATTTTTCGTCAGTTTTTGAGAGAATATATCCCACTTCCTTTTGGTAAACTGGGATATTTTCGTCTTGAGAGTTGAGAACTTCTATGGTTCTAACTTCCTTTTTTGTATCACCTATGGCGTTATAACCATAGTCTTCAAAACCTTTTGTTATAAGTCTTTTGCAAGCTACAAATCTTTCAAAGTCAGAATTGGAACCAGTTGTAATACAAATTAATCTCATGTCCTTAGATTTTTCGTCTACACCTTTTTTAAGTCCTGTTAAAATTACGCACCTTCCTGCTGCATTTGTGTATCCAGTTTTTAGTCCGTCAACTTCTGGCACAATTCCAAGTACGGGGTTTGTGTTATATTCGATAAAATTTCTTTCAGGTTCTTCCAATTTTTCAATAGTTGTATATTTTAAAATCTCAGGGTGGTATTTTAATAGTTCTGATGCTAGTTTAAACATTTCTCTAGTGGTCATCTTATTGTAGTCTGTGATTTCATAATTTGTAAGTCCTGTTGGGTTGACCATTAGGGCATTTTTTAGTCCAAGATCCTCACATTTTTTGTTCATCATTTTTACAAAACCATCAGTTGTGCCTCCAACATATTTTGCAAGTGCTGTTATAGCATCATTACCAGATACTACCATAGAGGCCTCTATTAATTTTTCTACGCTTACATTGTCGCCTTCTTTTAATTTGAAAGAAGACCCCATAAGTGATGCTACTTCGTGGTCAATTTTTACTTCGTCATTTAGCGAAATTGTTCCATCTTCTATTTTATCTAGCACTACGAATATAGAAACTAATTTTGAAGTTGATGCCATTGCACGAACTTCATCTAAGTTATAGCCTTCTATAATCTTTCCTGATTTATAATCTCCAAGTAGATAGGATTTTGTAAGTCCTTCTAGGGGAACGTCTTCTAATTTTTTAATTTTATCTGCTTCATATTGGTTTGCTTTTTGTACACCTTGTTTTGTCGGTACTAAAAAGTTTTGATTTCTAATTGCTAAGGGATCGGTAACTTGACTTGATCCGTTGTTATTCAAATTTTCATTTGTATTTAAACTTGAATTTTCTACTGCCTGATTGTTTTCAGCCATTGTGCTTATTGGCGATGTTAAAAATATAATGGCAATAGATAAGTATAGAAGTAATTTCTTCATCTTACACCTCGGCAAATATTGTATCAAATTATAAATAAATTGTAAATTAAAGAGAAATGCACATATTTAATAAGATTATAATCGCCAATTTATCGGTATTAGTTATTAATATAAACGCTAATGTGTTATAATAAAATTTATAAATTTTACAAATAAATTTATGAGGAGATTATAATGGATAAACAAAAAATAGAAAAAGCTGTAGAAATGATAATCGAAGCCATAGGAGAAGATAAAAACAGAGAAGGTTTAATTGAAACTCCTGCTAGAATTGCAAGAATGTATGAGGAAGTTTTTGCAGGTATAGGTAAAACTGCCGAAGAACATTTATCAAAAACTTTTGAAATTACTGAGGACAATATAGTAGTAGTAAAAGATATAAACTTTTTCTCGATGTGCGAACATCACTTTCTACCTTTCTATGGCAAAGCACATATTGCATATATTCCAAATCAAAAAGTTGCAGGTCTTTCTAAATTAGCAAGGACTGTGGAAACTTATGCAAAAAAACCACAATTACAAGAAAGACTTAGCATTGAAATAGCTGATGCAATGATGAAATACCTTGAACCAAAGGGAGTTTTAGTTGTAATTGAGGCTGAGCATATGTGCATGAATATGAGAGGTGTTAAAAAACCAGGGTCAAAAACTGTTACTTCTGTTTCTAGAGGAGTTTTTGAAACTGATGAAAAACAAAAGCAAGAAGCTTTTAGATTAATTAAATTCTAATGGAAGATATATATTTAAAAGAAACAAATATAATTGTAAAGAGTAAAATTTATAAGGACTATTTAAAGGAACTTGAATATCTTGAAAGTGATAGATTCTTTTGCAGACACAATTACGAACATTTTATATCCGTCGCTAGAATTTGCTATATTTTAAAATTAGAGGAAAATGTAGATGTTTGTAAAGATATGATTTATGCCACTGCACTGTTGCACGATTTAGGTCGTATTTTTGAAATAAAAGAAGGAATAAATCATGCCTTAGCGTCAGTTACAATTGCAAAAGAAATTTTAAAACTAACAAATTTTTCTAAGGAAGATAAAGAAAGAATTTTAAACTGTATAAGTTACCACAGAAAAAAAGAAAAATCAGAAGATGAATTTTTTAATATTTTTTATAGAGCAGACAAATTATCAAGACCTTGTTTTAGATGTCCTGCTTATGAACAATGCAATTGGAGTTTCCAAAAGAAAAATCACGAAATAATATATTGATGGGAGAATTATGGATTTCATAAAGATAAATGATCTTGAAGTTTATGCAAATCATGGACTTTTTGGAGAAGAAAAAAAACTTGGACAAAAATTTTTAATAAGTGCAGAAATAGGACTTAGCTTTAGAAAATGTGCAATAGAAAAAAACTTGGATGAATCCATAGATTATGGAAAATTATCCCATGAGTTATATGATCTATTTACAAGTGAAACTGAAGATTTAATCGAGACACTTGCCTATAAATTAACAAAATTTATTTTCGAAAATTATGAAATTGCAGAGTCTGTCGATTTAACTATAAAAAAGCCATGGGCACCAATAAATTTACCCTTGGACACTGCTTCAGTTAGATGCGCTAAAAAGAGAAGAAATTATTATATTGGAATTGGTACAAACCTTGGCGACAGAGAAGGGTATATTAATAGTGCCATTAAAATGATGGAAGATTCTGGTCTTAAAATTAAAGAAAAAGCAAATATAATCGAAACAAAAGCTTGGGGAAAAACTGATCAGGGAGACTTTTTAAATACAGTTGTAAAGGTAAATTCCTACGAGGATCCCTTAGACCTTCTTCATATTTTGCAAAAAATAGAAATTGATTTGGGAAGAGTAAGACATGAAAAATGGGGCGAAAGGACAATTGATCTAGATATTTTATTAATAGATAGAGAAGTTCACTTTACAGACGAATTAATAGTGCCACATCCATATATTGCAGAGCGTGAATTTGTTTTGGAATCTTTGAATGAACTAATTCCAAATTATTTTCACCCAATATTAAATAAAAAAATAAGCAAACTTTATGAAGAAGTGAAAAATGAAAATTAAGAAAGTTGGTTGTGGATGTCTCACGATTATTTTAACTCTTCTTGGCATTATTTTTGTAATGAGTTTTTTAATAAATAGAGCATCAGAAAAAAGAGCTTTGGAAGAACTAAATTATAGACAAACTTATATTGCTGAGACTGCAGATTTAGCGGTAAGAATTGCAAATAAAAACAAGCTTTTTCCATCAGTTATGATTGCACAGTCAATTCTTGAAAGCAATTGGGGAAAGTCCCAGCTTTCACAGGAGTATAATAATTATTTTGGAATAAAAGCAGTTAAAAAGGATGATGGCATAGTTTTTGAAACAGAAGAATATGTGGAAAGTGAAAGTGGAAGGTACATGGAGAATTTTAAGAAATATTCTTCAAAAAGAGATTCCTTTAATCATTACGCAAAACTTCTTACAAGGGCAAATAGATACAAAAAGGTTAAGACTGCTAAAGACTACAAAGAAGCAGCAAAATATATTCAAGAAGGCGGATATGCAACAGATCCTAATTATGCAGATAAAATAATATCTGTAATAGAAAAATACGAATTAAATAAATACGACGAAAAATAATCTCATTATAGATTATTTTAATTAGAAGGGAGTAGAAATGAATAAGAAATTACAAAATTTAATTCTCGCAATTTCCATAATAATACCATTTGGATTTCATGTTTCAGGACTAAAAAGTGAGTTAGGTCAAGGAAGCTTTATGTATTCTGTACTTTGGGGAATTATAAACTACTTATTTTTAATGACAACAGCGGATTTTATGTCAAAATTCAACAAAATTTTAAAACTGCCGGGATTAAAAATTAGAAAAAGAACTTATTTTATCAATATAATTGTTTATATAGGATTTTTGATTTTTGTAAATATATATTTTTTACAACAAATATATTTTAGAAATGTAAAAATAATAAATTACTTGGCGAGTCCATTTGTTATAATTGGATTATTTTTATTATTCTTATTCAATCTTCAAAATGGAAAATTTCTTAAAAAGGATGAAAAGGAAACAGATATATACGAAATTTCAAAGAAGCGTTCCTTTAGAGAAGGTAATGATGTCCTTGGAACTGTAGTTGGATCCTATGAACAAGGATTAGTTATAGGAAATTATTACTTCTCTTATGATAAGATGAAATCTATTTCTAAGTCAAAAGATAATGAAATAATAATAAAGGGAAAAGAGGATTCCAAAAATTATATTGTTAAAATTGGCTCTTTAAACTCTGCAAATCAAGTAGTTACTGAAGTAAACAATGCCTTAAATCAAGGAAAAATTGACGAGCAAAAGGTAAATTTAAAAAAGATAAAAAATTTTTAGGAAAACATTGACAAAATTACTTTCATGCTCTATACTATAATTAAGCTAGCTGATGAAAATAAATTGGTAACTAAGAAAAGGTGATTCCAATGAAGATTTTTAATTTGTCCCGCAAGGGAAAGGTAGCAAAGTATCTCATTTGAAAGTAGCTTATTGCTAAAGGTTGAATGCTTAATTTAAGAGATATAGAGCTATAGTTACATAACAATTGAACATTTATATTAAAGAGACTCGAAAGGGGTCTCTTTTTTTAATCCTTTGAGTTCTTGAAGGAGAAAACAATTTCAAAAAAAATTTTTAAAAATATTGTAAAAATTCTTGACAAATAGATATGGATAAATTATAGTGTAAATATAAGGTATACACACTTAAAAATACTTATGTTTTGAAAAGATTTTGAAAATTTAATAATTCAAAGTAACTTTAAATCAAAGCTGAAAATATTTAATTGAAGTAAATTAAAAGGTTATCATGAAAGTGTTATTCTAAAAAATATAATTTATTTTAATTTGCAAAAGCTTTTCATTCATAGTAAAATCAAAACAAATAGGAGGTATATAATGAAAAAGAAATTTTTAACTATTTTACTTGTATTAGTAGCTGCAATTACGCTTGGTGCTTGTAGTGCAAACACTACATCTTACCTAGATGCAGCTGAAAAAGTTGGAAACTGGAAGGGAGCAAAGGTTTCAGGAAAATTTGACTATAATATAGAAGTTAAGAACCCTGAAAGTAAAGAAACAATTAAAATTAATTTCCCTGTTACAATGACTGGTGAACAAATTGGAAAAGACAAAGCTCATGTTTTAATGAATATGGACTTTTCAAAGTTCAAAGAAGTAGTAGCTAAACAAGCTAAGTCAGAAGAAGATTTGACAGGTCTAAACAAGGACTTCCCTAACAATATTAAAATGGATATCTTTGTTAATGGCAACGAAGTTATTATATCAAAGGATATCTTTGCTATTGCTGGAAATGGATTAAAGGACATCAAGGAAGACTATATCTCATTTGCCGACGAAGCAAATGGTCTTTCTCCAAAAGCCACAAAATATTTTAGTTCTGAAGAATTTAAGGCTGATTTGTTAAAGTTAATGAATATTGCTTTTAAAGACGTAAAACAAGGAATTGACTACAAAGTTGAAGGAAATACTTATACTTTAAATGCAACTAGTGATCAAATCATCGATGAATTTATTAAGGCATCTGATGGAGTTATGAAGAATTGGGATGCTGTTTCAACTAATTTACTTACAATTATTGATAAAGCTGGTATTCCAGTAACTGATGAAGAAAAGAAAGATTTCAAAGAACTTAATAAAAATTACAAAGCAGAAGATTTAAAGAAAGCTGCTAATGAAATTAAAGAAACTGTTAAGGGATCTAGCATTTCTGAAAAGAGCACTTTCGGAGAAAATAAATATACACAAGAAATTGGTGTTAACTTTAATTTTGCTGATTCTATAAAAGTTTCTGTTAAGGGAAATGTTGAAACAATTAAAGATGAAAATGTAAAAATTAACTTCCCTACTTCAGTTAAAAAATTAACTTTAGAAGAATACACGAGTTTAGTAATGCCAAAAATGGATGTAGTTACTGTAAGAGTAAATGGCGAAGACATTACTTTTGAAGATGCAGATGCTCTTCCAAAGATTATAAATGATAGAACTATGCTTGCAGCTCGTACTTTCTATGAAAAAATTGGCGCTAAAGTTGATTGGAATGGAAAAGATAAAACTGTAACTGTAACTAAAGATAATGATAAAGTTATTCTTACAGTTGGAGCAAATAAGGCTCTTGTAAATGGAAAAGAAGTTAAACTTGATTCACCAGCAACTATTATCAATGACAAAACTTATATTCCAGTAAGATTTGTATCCGAAGCTTTTGGTTATAAAGTTAAATACGATGCAAACGAAGGAATGCCAATAGTTGACATCTTTAACATCACAGAAAAAGAACTTGCAGATAAATTAGCAAAAGTTGAAAAAGAAGAAGTAGCTGAAAATAAAGATACTAAAGAAGTGAAAGCTGAAAAGAAAGAAAATAAAGAAGTTAAAGATGAAAAGATTGTTGAAAAAACAGAAAAAACTGCAGAAAAAGCAGCTAAAGTTTTGTTTTCAGTAATTAAATAATTAGACAAAAAATCCCAAGCTCAAGGGCTTGGGATTTTTTATGCCTTTAGATAATACTTTTAAAAGTCTATAATAAAATTTTTAAAAATTTATATGAATAAAAATCTAAAGTTATTTTTATTTAATAAGGGTCTACTTATAATATTTGGTTTGTGATAATATATAGTAGTATTTAAAAAGAAATATTAAAATAATATACTATATGGGGGATTCATGAAAATATTAAAAAGAGACAAGAGAGAGGCAACTTTCGATCATTTGAAGATTAAAAATGCAATAGAAAAGGCCTTTGATTCTGTCGGTAAAAAGTACGACGACAATGTTATAAATAATTATGCTCTTGATATTAAAGATAAGCTTTTGAAAAATTATGATCCAAAGAATCCACCCACTGTTGAGGAAATTCAGGATTTAGTTGAGTTAAAGCTAATTGATGAAAAGGAAATCGAAGTTGTCAAGGCATACATTCTTTATAGAAATAGACACTCTGAAGAAAGACAAATTTTAGAAAAATTTGGAAATTTCATAAAAGATGAAAAAGTCCTAAAGATTTTAAAATTCGTGAGAAAAAACTATGACCAAAAAAAATACGAACTTGAAAACTTGTACAATAAGTTCCAATCTTTTGTAAAGAAAGACCAAAGTGAAGATGCCTATCTTTCTGAAATTATAAAAGCCGCAAGTGAGCTAACAGACAAGGATTCGCCTAAGTGGGAATTTATTGCAGCATTATTTTTGAATTACGATTTGGAAAAGAAAATAGCAAAAAATTTAGAGGATTTTAACATAAATAATTTTTACGAAAAAATTGTATTTTTAACTGAAAGGAACCTCTATGGAAAATACATTTTAGAAAATTATTCCCGCGATGAAATTTTAGAGTTAGAAAATTATATAGATAATTCTAGAAATAAGCTTTTAAATTATTCTGGTCTAGATCTTTTAATAAAGAGATATGTAATAAGAAGTCACGACGGAAGATTTGTAGAAAGCATACAGGAAATGTTCATGGGCATTGCAATGCACCTTGCAATACCTGAAAAAAATAAAATTTATTGGGCGAAAAAGTTTTATGATATTTATTCTACTTTAAAGGTAACAGTTGCAACGCCAACTATGTCAAATGCTAGAAAGCCTTACAATCAGCTTTCATCTTGCTTTATAGACACAGTTCCTGATACTTTAAAGGGAATATATCGCTCAATTGATAACTTTGCACAAATATCTAAACATGGTGGCGGAATGGGTCTTTATTTTGGAAAGGTTCGTGCAACAGGTTCTGACATAAGGGGTTTTAAAGGTGTTGCTGGTGGAGTTATTAGGTGGATTAAGCTTGCAAATGATACTGCTGTTGCAGTTGATCAACTTGGTGTTAGACAAGGTTCAGTGTCATGTTATCTTGATGCTTGGCACAAAGACATCCCAGAATTTTTGCAACTTAGAACAAATAATGGCGACGATAGAATGAAGGCTCATGATATTTTCCCTGCTATTTGTTATCCAAACTTATTTTTTGAATTGGCGGAAAAAGACATTAATGCAACTTGGTATATGTTTGATCCTCATGAAATTCTTGAAAAAAAGGGTTATTCTCTTGAAGATTATTATGGAAAAGAGTGGGAAGAAAAATATAGAGAGTGCGTTTCTGACGAAAATATTTCAAGACGTGAAATGAGCGTCAAGGATTTAGTTAGACTTATTATTAAATCTCTAACAGAAACTGGAACTCCCTTTGCCTTTTATAGAGATAATGTAAATGAAATGAATCCAAATAAGCATGTGGGAATGATTTATTCCTCAAATCTTTGCACAGAAATTATGCAAAATATGTCTGCAATAGAAACTCTTGAAACTAAAATAGAAACTGAAGACGGAGATGAAGTAATAGTTACAAAAACTAAACCTGGAGATTTTGTAGTATGTAATCTTGCATCTCTTGTACTTGGAAATATCGACTTACAAGATGATGAAGAGTTAAAAGACATTGTAAAAACTACAGTTAGAGCACTTGATAATGTAATAGATCTAAATTATTATCCAGTTCCCTACGCAAAAGTAACAAATAGAAAGTATAGATCCATTGGACTTGGAACAAGTGGTTACCATCATGCTCTTGTAAAAGCTGGCATGGCCTTTTCTGACATTGAAGATCACTTGAAGTGGGCTGATGATGTCTATGAAAGGATAAATTACCACGCAATAACTGCTTCTATGGAACTTGCAAAGGAAAAGGGATCCTATGATTTCTTTGAAGGTTCAGATTGGCAAAATGGAAATTATTTTGATTTAAGAGATTATAAGGATGAAAAGTGGCAAAAACTTCGCGAAGATGTAAATAAAAATGGACTTAGAAATGGATATATAATGGCAATTGCACCAACGGGTTCTACTTCTATAATTTCTGCAACTACTGCAGGTGTTGACCCTGTAATGAATAGATATTTCCTAGAAGAAAAAAAGGGTTCAATTTTGCCTAGAGTTGCACCAGATTTAACACCACAAAATTTTTGGCTATATGAAAATGCTCACGAGCTAAACCAAAATCTTGTAATTGAAGCTGCAGCAATAAGGCAAAGACATATTGACCAAGGTCAGTCAATTAATTTTTATATTACTACGGACTTTACTATGAGAAAGATTTTAAACCTTTATATCAAGGCTGCAAAGGAAAAAATAAAGTCAGTTTATTATGTTAGAAGCAAGTCTTTAGAAGTTGAAGACTGCGATTATTGCGCATCATAATTTAGAATTAGGAGGAAATATGAAACTTTCAAAAAGAGGACTCTTTAACGAAAAGGGAGATATTGAAACATATAAGAGAAGAATTATTAATGGTAACACTACAAACTTAAATGATTTTAACAATTTGAAGTATAGTTGGACTAGCGACTGGTATCGCCAAGCTATGAATAATTTTTGGATTCCAGAGGAAATAAATCTTTCTCAAGATGTGAAAGATTATAGGATTTTAGATTTGCACGAAAAGACTGCCTATGACAAAATTTTGTCTTTTTTGATATATTTAGATTCTCTTCAAACTGCACAAATTCCTAAGCTTCAATCCTATGTAACTGCAAATGAAATAAATTTATGTCTTTCAATCCAAGGTTATCAAGAGTCTATTCACTCTCAATCCTATTCTTATATTTTGGATACAATTTGCTCTCCAGAAGAGAGAGAAAAAATTTTGTACCAATACAAAGACGATGAAGTTCTTTTAAAGAGAAATAAATTTATTGGCGACCAATATCAAGATTTTTATGAAGATGAAAATTTAGATAACTTTATGAAAGCATTAATTGCAAATTATATTTTGGAAGGAATTTATTTTTATTCAGGTTTTTCTTTCTTCTATAATCTCGGAAGAATGGGAAAAATGCCTGGCACAGTTTCTGAAATTAGATACATCAATAGAGACGAGAACACACATCTTTGGCTCTTCAGAAGTATTATTTTGGAAATGAAAAAGGAAAATCCAGAAATATTTACAGATGAAAACATAAAAAAATATAAAGAAATGCTTAAAAAAGGTGTTGAAGAAGAAATATCTTGGGGTAAATATGTCATAGGCGATGATATTAGAGGTCTAAATGAAAAAATGATCGAAGATTATATAATGTATCTTGGCAATTTGCGTTCAAGAAACTTAGGTTTTGGAAATCTTTTTGATGAAAACATTGAAGAACCTGAATCAATGAAGTGGGTTAGTGAATATTCTGATCCAAACCAAATAAAAACAGACTTTTTTGAAGCAAAACCATCTGCATATTCAAAATCTTCTGTAATTGAAGATGACCTTTGATAAGAAATAAATTTTAGCCGGATTTTGTGTCCGGCTTTTTAATTTCTACATATCGCAATAAATTAGGAGGTTAAATTAATGGATGATAAAGACAATAAAAATAAAAGACCCCAGTATAATTTACTTAGATATTATCTAATTGTCATCTTGGCAGTTTTTGCACTTAATTGGTTGATTATTCCAATGCTTTCGCAAAATAGTATAGAGAATGCAGCTTATTCTGATTTCAGAAGAAATATAAGTGAAGGAAAAGTAGATGAAGTTAGATTTAAACAAGACCAAATTCTTTTCACTTTAAAGGGCGATAAAAAAGTTTATAAAACGGGAAAAATGGAAGATCCAAACATAGTAAAAGATCTAGAAGAAGAAAATGTAAATTATTCTTCAGAAATTCCTGAAAAACCAAATTTATTTATGTCCTTTATAATGACTTGGGGAATTCCAATTCTATTATTTTTCTTTTTACAAAGAGCTTTTACAAAGAGAATGCAAGGTATGACAAGTGGAGCTGGCGGAATTTTTGGCGGAGGAAAGAAAATTCAAAAGTACGAGCCTAATGGCGAAACCGTAAACTTTGACGATGTTGCAGGTCAGGAGGAAGCAGAGGAATCTCTTGTAGAAATTGTGGATTACTTAAAAAATCCTGGCAAGTACACAAAGATTGGTGCGAAATGCCCTAAAGGAGCACTTTTAGTTGGACCTCCTGGAACAGGCAAGACATTACTTGCAAGAGCAGTCGCTGGCGAAAGTCATGTACCCTTTTTCTCTATCGCAGGTTCAGAATTTGTAGAAATGTTTGTAGGTCGAGGAGCTGCAAAAGTTAGAGAACTTTTTGACGAAGCAAAGAAAAATGCACCTTGTATTATTTTTATTGACGAAATCGACACAATTGGAAAAAAGAGAGATGCTGCTGGAATTTCTGGAAATGATGAAAGAGAGCAAACTCTTAACCAACTTTTGACTGAAATGGATGGATTTGATGGCAATATTGGAATTGTAATGCTTGCTGCTACTAATAGACCAGAAATTTTAGACCCTGCACTTTTAAGACCAGGCAGATTTGACAGACAAATTCGAGTTGAACTTCCTACTCTTAAAGATAGAATTGAAATATTAAAAGTTCACGCAAAAGGATATCAAATGGAAGATGATATAGACTATTCACTAATTGCTAGGTCAACAGCAGGTGCATCTGGAGCTCAACTTGCCAATATTTTAAACGAAGCTGCCCTACGTGCAGTTAGAATGGGCCGAGATAAAGTTAAACAAGAGGACATCCAAGAGTCCATTGAAGTTGTAATTGCAGGTGCACAAAGAAAGCAGGATATTTTATCTCCAGAAGAAAAAAAGAGAGTATCCTATCACGAAATTGGCCACGCACTTGTGGCGGCACTTCAAACTGGATCTGAGCCTGTGGAAAAAATTACAATCATCCCAAGGACTTCTGGTGCACTTGGTTATACAATGCAGGTTCCAAAGGACGAAAAAAATCTATACACGAGAGAAGACCTCATAAATCATATTACAACTTTATGTGGTGGCCGTGCGGCAGAAGAAGTAATCTTTAATGAAGTATCAACTGGTGCTGCAAATGACATCGAAAAGGCGACAGATACTGCAAGGGCAATGATAACTCAATATGGCATGGCTGACGAATTTGGAATGGTTAAGTTCCAAGAAAATGGTTCGAGATATATGGGAGATTCAGGAAATATGAATTGCTCTGAAGAAACTCGTAAGGAAATAGACGATTTAATTGTAAAAATCGTAAAAAGTGCACAAGAGAAAGCAAGAAAACTAATTGCCGACAACAGAGATGCAATGAAGGAACTTGCCGAGTTCTTGCTTGAAGAAGAAACCATTACTGGTAAACAGTTTATGGAAATTTTATTAAAATATAAAGACTTTGATGAAAAAAATGAATAAATAATGGGGCGGCTTAGGCTGCCCTTTGTTTTGCAGAAATTTCAGTGTATGAAATAGTAAGTAAAAAAAGTGATAAAAGAGATTATTAGTTAAGCAAGTGGATAGATGAAGTTAAAGACATGAGTTCTATAAAAGCAGACTAACCCTTTAGATGTCCTTTTAGTAGAGAAAAATTTTGCTAATAGGTTTAGAAATTAATTTTAGTTTGTAAATTTTTATATATGCAAAAATCCTAGAATTTTCTAGGATTTTTTTAATAGATAATTAAATTTTATTTAAACATAAATTTATTTAGAAAGTTTAGAAATAATTTGAGCAACTTCTGCTCTTGTAAGATTTGCCTTTGGAGAGAATTTATTTTCTGAAGTTCCCGTTAAAATTCCTTTATTTGCTAAGAATTGAATATCTTCATAAGCCCAATCAGAAATTTCTTTTTCGTCAGCAAAATTAACTAATTTAAGAGTTGAAGTGTCGTCGCCTGTTAATTTTAGATAAGATGCTAAAATATGTGCCATTTCTTCACGAGTGATTTTTTCAGAAGCTATTGCTTTTGAAGTTTTTGGAAGGAGGTTATTAGAAACTGCCCAGTTCATGTACTCAGTATAGAATTTTCCTGCTTCGATATTTTTATCTTTAATTTCAGCATATTTTTCGGTATCAACTTTGCCAAGTCTACCTAAAATTGTAATAAATTCTCCACGAGAAATTTTTTCGTTTGGAGAGAAGTAAAGATCAGATGTGCCAACCATTAATTTTTTATTTATAGCTTCGATTATTGGTTTTCTTGCCCAGTGATCGATTAAGTCAGCCTTTGAAACTTTAGAAAGTTCGCTTTGAAGTGATTTTTCAAGTTCAAATACTTCTTTTTCCCATTCCATTGTTTTTGCAGTAGAAAATTCAGCTGCTTTTTCTTTATCCTTTGCATAAAGAGCGATCCATTCCTTTTCAACTTCTGGAAGTTCTTTTTTAACTTTTTCTTCGAATTCATTTATTTTCTTGCGAGTAGGTTCACCAAGTTCTTCTCTATTTCCTGAAACTAAATCATTTACAGATGATCCAACCCAGTAATATGAGTTTGCATCATAAGTTGCAGAATTATTTTTAGCTTCATCAGTTGAGTCATTTATGTCTGGGAAAATTGGAATCCAAGGAATATTTAGAGGACTTCCAAGAGTCATCCACATAATGCCAGGAGCATCCTTTGGATAACCATCTTTGATTTGGAAGATGTGAGCTTGCATTGTGTTAATGCTGCCAATTGGTCTCTTATGAGTCTTTGGATTTGCTTTTCTTTCAGCCTTATTATCTGATGGAATATAATCTGTTCCTTCAAATCTATTTCTAAATACGTTTAGAGCATGATCAATTGTAATTTTTTCTGAATCTTTAGAAAGATCGTTTAATAGGTCAAATCTCTTAGCGTCGTAAGGAATTTTAGAATTTGGATCTAAGTCGTGAATGCCTGACCAAATTCTTGAACGGCTTGTATCAGAAATTTCCTTTGGTCCGTAAGATCCAGCCATGTCCATTAAACCCTCTTCAGTTTCTTTATAAGTCTTTGCATCCTTTGCAATTTTTACAATATCTTTGGAAGCAATTACATTTTCCTTATCTTTAAGGTCAACTCCACCTAGCCAAAAATCGTTAGGGAAAATACTGAATTTATCTGCAGGGTATTTAATTGCAACATATTGATGTCCAGAATAAATTTCCATGTACCAAACTTCATTTTGGTCACCAAAAGCAACTATATCTCCCATGGAAGCACCTTGTTTGTCAATTGTATCAGCTAAAAGTTCAATTGCTCCCTTAGCAGATTTTGCGTGTGCAAGTAAAAATGTAGTCATACTTGCTTCGTTTACGCCATTTTTAACAAAGGGATCGGCTTTTTCAATTTCTTCTGATGGATCAGCAGAAACTGTACAGAAAATGCCAACGCCAGCTTCGTTGTAACCAGCAGCATCGTATACCCCTTGTTCCATATCCTTTGGCTTAACACTTGAATCTGGAGTAGAGAAAAATTTTAATGAATCCTCAGGGTGTATGTATTCAAATCCGTTGTTTACGTCAACTAATTTGCTGCCTTTTTTAAATTCTCCACGCGGATGAGTTACAAGCCTCATAGTTCTATTTCTTTGGTAATCTTCAGTTCTACCAAAGATAAAAGATCCGTCAGCTGTAAGGTCCTTTCCTACAATAATTCCTGTACAGGCAAAAGTTGGTATTGCCATAGACATAATTAGTGTAGAGGCAAGACCTGCCACTAATAATTTTTTCTTACTATTTTTCATAGTAACCTCCTCATAAAAATTTCTCTTTATAAAATTGTTTTCCTTATGTATAAATACAAATTTAAAGAGTATTCTTAAATATAAATTAACACTAGACTGTAATAGTGTCAATGTTTTAATAAAGTACAATGATTTTGGTAAATAAAACTTAAAATCGATGCAATAAAGTTCATAAAAAATATCTGCAAAGTTAAACTTTACAGATATCACTATTTTGTATTTTTGAAAAATTTTTAGAATTATTTTTACGATTAATTTTTGAAATAAGTAGACATACTAACATTCCTAGAGATGCAATTATTACAATTGAACCACCTGGTTTCACATCAAAGTAATAAGAGAGAGTTACGCCTAAAAGTGTGTAGACAACTCCCAAGAATATAGTATTAAAAAAAGTTTTTTTGTAGCTTCTACTTATTAAAAGTGAAGATGCCACAGGCAAAACTATTAGAGATGTTACCATAAGTGCGCCAATTATCTTTGATGAAAGTGCAATAGTAATTGCAGAAAGAAAGGTGAAAATTGCATTTATTCTTTCCACATTAACTCCACTCATCTTTGCAAGTTGTTTATCTACAGCTATGCTCAAAAGTCCAAAATAATAAACAAAAGATATTACAACTACAAAAATAAAGGTTATAAGGACTATTACTACATCAACATTAGAAACAGATGCAATGCTTCCAAATAAATAAGCATCAAAGCTATTTCCTCCAGGAGAAAAATCTGAAAGCACTGCTGCAAGTCCAAGACCTACTGAAGTTATAATAGCAGTTGCCATATCGCCAAACTGAGGGAATTTTTTTCTTATTTTTTCAATTGAAAAGGCACCTATAATACAGGCTATTATTGCACCTATTAGTGGATTAATAGAAAAAATAAGACCAATAGCAACTCCTGCCAGGGATACGTGGGAAAGAGCATCTCCAATCATGGCAGTGCCACGATTTACTATTACTATTCCAATAAGTGGTATTATTATGGAAATCATAACTGATACTAAAAGAGTTCTAATCATAAAGCTATATTGTAACATCTACAAGACCTCCCTTTTTTAGTTCATAAATAGAGTCCATTTTTAAATTATTCTTTATCCAGTCCAATTCATGTGTTATTAAAATTATTGAAACGTCAAATTTTTCGTTTAATTCTTCAATAGTTTTTGCAAACTGTGCTTTGGAATTTTCATCGACGCCAGAAGTTGGTTCGTCAAATATTAAAATATCAGGATCATTCATAAGAGCGCGAGTTATTACTACCCTTTGTCTAAGTCCACCTGATAATTCTCTTATGGGATAGTCAGCATATTTTTCTAAGTTCATCTTTTTTAATAAATTCATAGTCTTGAGGTAATGTTCTTTTCTCGGTATTTTAAATTTGCCAAGACTGTCGTATAACTGCAAGGTTACAAGTTCCTTAACGGTAATTGGAAAAGTATATAAATTTTCCTTTTGCGATTGTGGCACATAGCCAATTCTTTTTAGTAAATCAGTATTAAAATCTTCCTCAAAAATTTTAATGCTGCCACTGTCAAGTTTAAGTTCACCTACAATTATTTTTATTAAAGTTGTTTTTCCAACGCCATTTCCTCCAATGATAGTGATTTTTTCTTTATTTTTAACAGTTAAATTCAAATCTACCAAGATAGGATCTCTATCATAGGAAAAGCAAGCATTTTTTATTTCTATTGCCTTCATATATCACCTCAATGAATCATAAATAGTTTTTAAATTGTATTCAATCATGTCAATATAATCTTTGCCAATGTCATTTTCAATATCTTTATTTATATATTCCATAGAAATAAGCCCCTTTAAATCGGCATCAATTTCTTCTGCAATAATATCTGCTCCATTTTTGGGCATTCCATATTCATAGAAAATAGTATTAATATGTCTAGCCTTAGAATCTTCAATGACCTTTATAAGCTTTTTAATACTTGGAGAATCTGTGCTTGTGAGGCCTTGTAATGGATACTGAATTAAATCAAAGTCCTTTGCTAAGTATGCAAAAGCAAAATGACTTACTATAAATTCTTTTCTCTTTGTATTTTTAAAGAGATCTCTATATTTATAGTCTAAAGCTGTGAGCTCTCTCAAAGTTTTTGAAGCATTCTTTCTATAAATGTTTTTATTTTCAGGATATAATTGGTTCATTTTGTATTCAATATCATTGACATATCTTTTTGCATTTCTAATGCTCATCCATGAATGAGGATCATAGGTTATTTTATCCTCATTAGTAGTGGAAGTGTCTCGCAAAACCTTTAAATTGAGGTCATTACCATGTAGGTCGAGCATTTTATATGAAAGTAAGTCTGTGGAAATTCTATCGCTAAACATTATCCACTCACCCTTTTTAGGCAGCTTGTAATAAATTTCGCCATGTTCATGACCCATCTCCAGCTTATAGACTTTTCTATTCTCTACATTAATTAAGTGTTTTTGTGGAATATCTTCGCCAGTATTTTCCATTAATTTTCTTCCAATTTTAACGAGTTCCCTTTCAGAATACTTTTTGTCACAATATAAAAATGCAATTCTCATATTGTCTTCGTGAGTGTGTCCAAAATCAAAGGAGTAAGTTTCTGTATCGAAATCACCCATAACCATGTATTGAAAGTCGCCGATTGCTGCAGCACCTTTATAAGAAATAAGATTTACACCACTTGCCAATTTTAGAATATCTAAATTTGGAAGAGTTTTTGAAATAGAATCTGACCAATGTTCTAAGTTTGCTCCATTTATTATTAAAAGATCTGCCTTAGATAATTCTTTAATTTTTTTAGGAGTAGGCTCCCATAAATGAGGATCTTGATTTTTTGGCATAAACATTTTAAGGTCAACAGTATCGCCAACCACACTTTTAGTAAGACTATAAACTGGATAAAAAGAAGTGTAGACTACAGGCTTATCTATAGTATTTTTTTCTTTTTCGCAAGAAATCAAAGAAGATGCCAATAGAATTACCAACATAATTTTTATTATTTTTGACATATTACTCCTTTCAGAAAAATATCCCCGATAAAAATCGAGGATAAGAAAAAGATAAAATATTATTCAGCAACTTCTTCGTAAACTTGATCTATTGTAACTGTTGGACTTACAAAAGTAGGATACCAGTTGTCTTTTGCTAACATTTCTTCTGCAGTTCCGCCTACTCTCAAGTGGAAGTGTGGCATATTGTCTTCGCCATGGACAGGCATCATTAAAATTGTAGGATATTTTCCATCAGAAGAAAATTCATACCAATATAGTGTTTTTCCGCCATGTTCCATAGGATGTTTGTCAACATATTTGAAATTAGCTTTTTCTATTTCTTCTCCACCAGGTTTAGAGAAAAATGTAATGCTATCCTCATCAACTTTCATTGCACCGAAATCAACAGCAACACGGTCAGAAAAATTTTTCTTAGCTTGCTCTTCTGTAATATTATCTCTCTTAGCTACTTCCTCATAGGCTCCTTTTAAACCTGCATCGTCAATATAACTTGCAATATTATTCCATTCACCAGACCAATCAGAAAGAGCAACATCTTGAGATTCCTCTTTAGCATGATCAGAATGTACATTATGTTCTACCTTAGTGTTGTTTTCCTTTGGACTTGCATTATTTGTCGAATTGCTTGAGTTATTTTTATTACAAGCAACAAGTAAAGCTGAAGACATGAGAACAACAGCTAAGGACATTTTAAAATTTTTCTTCATAATTCCTCCTAATTATTAAGTTTTGATTTTGTTTAAGATTAAGATATGAAAATTAGCTAAATTTTATAATTTAAAATCAGTAAAATTATATTATTAAAAAGTTTATGGGATTTATTATTTGAAAATATGTCAAAGATTTTTATTAAAGCTTAAAATTTCATAAAATAAATAAAAACAAATCATAAATCATAATTTGATATTAATTATCATTAGTATTAGTGTAACAACTTTAAAAAAAATATATTAAAATATTTATTAGAATTTATTTAATAAATAATAATTATTATTGTTTAGAAATTGATTTTATAAAATTTGGGTATAGTATTACTGGTGATTTTATGAAAAACATTAAAGTTATATATTTAGCAGGCGGATGTTTTTGGGGAACAGAAGCCTATTTTAAAAAATTAAAGGGAATTGTTAAAACTGTTGTAGGATATGCAAATGGCGACAGCGATGAGACTAATTATGAAATTGTATCAAGGACAGATCACGCAGAAACTGTAAAAATTTATTATGATTTCTCTAGAATTTCTTTAACTGAGATTCTTTTACATTATTTCAGGATTATAAATCCAAAATCTATAAATAGACAAGGTAATGACATTGGAAGACAATATCGCACTGGAATTTATTGGGATGAGGAAGATACTAATTCTAAAGAAATTGTAAAAGATTTTATAGAATATGAGGAAGAAAAAATAGGAAAAGTTGCTGTTGAAATCTCTCCTATAAAAAATTTTGTTAAAGCAGAGGATTATCATCAAGACTATTTAGACAAAAATCCTAATGGATATTGCCATGTAAATTTAAATTCAGCTGAAGACCCAATAATAGACGATGATAGAAAATTTGTTGAGAAAAACAAAAGGGAATTTTTAGACGATATCTCCTATGATGTAATGGAAAAGGCAGGCACTGAAAGACCTTTTACTAGTGAACTTAATAAAGAATATAGAAGGGGAATTTATGTCGACAAACTTTCTAAGAAACCTCTTTTTTCATCAACTGACAAATTCGACGCAGGTTGCGGATGGCCATCTTTTTCTCGTCCCATTGTTTCAAATTATTTAGATGAAATAAAAGACACTTCCTTTGGAATGATTCGTACTGAAGTTAAATCAAAATCTTCTGATTCACATCTTGGTCATGTATTTGATGACGGTCCAGTAGATAAGGGTGGACTTAGGTATTGCATAAATGGTGCAGCACTTGAATTTATTCCCTATGAAGAAATGGATGATAAAGGATATTGTGATTACAAAATTTTTGTTAAATAAAAAATTGTTATGATTTTAGGACCTAAGGTGCATTTAGGTCCTTTAACAGTTTTTGTAAATATAAAATAGTATGTAATTTTAAGGATATAGTTTTAGAAATAGATTGAAAAAAATTTTGTGATATGGTAACCTATTATGGCTGGGAAAACAATCTCAAATAAAATTAAAGGCGTGAGAATAATGATTTTTACAGAAGAAGTTTTAGAAGAAGCTCTTAATATAGGCAGAAAATATTTGCATGAAGGAGCTGTTGCAAATTATATTCCTGAGCTTGCAAAAGTTGACCCCAATAAGATTGCAATTTCAAAAATAGAAGATGGAGAGCTTTTTAGTGTGGGCGACTCTAAAGTAAAATATTCAATCCAATCCATTGTAAAAGTAATTTTATACGCACTTGCAATGAAAAATTATAGATTATCAGAGCTTAAAAAATATGTTGGCGTAAGACCATCTGCAAAACCTTTTAATTCTGTTATAGAACTAGAACTTTCAGAAAAAAGAATTCCAGTTAATCCCTTCATAAATGCTGGTGCAATTATTATAGTAGCTATTTTATATAATGTTTATAGAGAAAAAACTTTTGATGTAATACTTGAAAAAGCGGGAGAATTTCTAGGAGAAAAAGTTGATTATAGCAGAGAAATTGCCCAATCAGAAAAAGAATCTTCCTTTACTAATAGGACGCTAATTTATTTAATGCTAGCTAAGGAAATTTTGCCAAGCGATACAAAAGTCGAAGAAGTATTAGATACATATTTTAAAGCATGTTCAATTCTCGTAAATACTGAAAACTTAGCACATATGTCTTATGTAATTTCTAACAATGGAGTGGATCTCGAGGGTAGAGAAATTGTTACAAAGAAAGAATCAGAAGTTTTAAGAGCACTTATGGCAACTTGTGGAACTTATGACTATTCAGGAGATTTTGCAATAAGAGTTGGACTACCTGCTAAATCTGGAGTCGGTGGAGGAATAGTTACTGCTTCAAGAAATAAAACAGGACTTGCAGTATACGCACCAAGGCTTGACAAACATGGCAACTCTTACAGTGGCGTTAGAATGCTAGAATACTTATCAGAAAAACTAGATTTATCAATTTATTAAAATTATTAATAAAATTATAATATTAGACCTAAGCAATTAGGTCTTTTATTGATTAAAAATAAAGTGGCATTAATATACCATGCTTTATCAATTTCCCTTAGAAAAGATATTAAATTATTTTCCAGCAATACCGTCAAGTCCTTTGTCAACAAGAGCTTGTTTTGCTGGATCAATTTTGTGTATGTGATAACATATATTAATATATTTTTTGTAAAATTTTCTCTTAAAATAGATTTAAAATCTCCTTTATGTTAAAATGATTTTATATGGAGGTGTTTACATGGATACCAGTCGACCCTGGAAAAATGTATTAGTCTATGCGATAAAGGAGAAATTCAGAAGGCTTATAAATTCATAAGTCTATTTAATGATGCCTCTTTACCGCTTAGATAGCGGCTTTTTTTATGCAAAAAAGTCATAAAAATTAAGGAGGCTTTATGAAAAAATACAATAGAGAAGAATTATTAAAGACACAAGATACCATCAATAAAATGGATCCTGTTGATATCGCAGAACAACTAGAGGACCTTCCAAAGGAAGATGTTGCCATTTGGATAAAACTTTTAAACAAAGACCTTTTGGCAGACGCCTTTTCCCTATTGCCAGGAGATAAAAAAGTTGAAATAATAGGTTCCCTTTCCCAAGATAAAATATTATCTCTTATGAAAGATTTGGAAGAAGATGAACTTGTAGACACATTGCAAGAGTTGCCAGCCAATATGGTTAGAAAGCTCATGAACCACTTTATAGAAGAAGAGAGAAGACCAGTTATAAATGAACTTTTGGGCTATCCTCAGGAATCTGTTGGTTCAATTATGTCCGTTGGATTTATCTTTGTAAAAAAGACAGCAACTCCAACACAGGCCCTAGAAAAAATTATTCATTCAGACTTAGATGCAGATAGATTGGAACAAGTTTGGGTTACAAACGAATCCCTTGTGCTAATTGGCTATGTATACTTGGCAGACTTACTTCGTAACAAAAATAAAAATATCGAAGAATTTATACACCCAATAAACTCTAGCGTCTATGCAACAGATGACCAAGAAGTTGTAGCAAAACTTGCCTATAAATACGACCTATCAGAAATTCCAGTAACGGATTCTGAAGGAAGACTTGTAGGTATTGTACCAGTTGAATGGGCAATTGACGTAATGCACGATGAATATGAAGAAGACTTGGGAAATATCCACGGTATTAGCGAATCTTCACCAGAACATTATTGGGACAAATCTGTATTTAGGCTTGCAAAGGATAGAACTATGTGGCTTATAATTTGTCTTGTAACGGCAACTTTTACAAGTTTTATAATAAAAAGATATGAAGCACTTTTAGCATCAAGCGTTGCACTTGCAGCTTATATTCCAATGTTAATGGACTCTGGTGGAAATGCAGGAACACAATCATCCACTACAATAATTCGTGGGATTTACACAGGCGAAATTGAGTTTAAAGAATGTTTACAAGTAATGTTCAAAGAATTTCGCATTGGAATTATTGTTGGATTAATTTTAGTAGTAGTAAATATAATTAGGATGTCAATTTTAGACACTGTGGATATTGGCGTAACTCTAACAGTATCAGCAACACTGCTTACTACCATAGTTTTGTCAAAGATGATTGGCGGCATACTTCCCTTAATTGCAGAAAAATTGAAAATCGACCCAACTATTATGGCTGGACCACTTATCACAACAATAGTAGATACCCTAGTATTATTTGTATATTTTGAAATTGCAACAATTTTAATAGGTGTTTAAATAAAAGTTAGAGGAAGACTTAAAAGTTTTCCTCTTTTTTAATGGAAAATAAAATTTAATACTTGACACAAATAAAGCAATAGTATATTTTTAAGATGAAAATATATGATATTTTTAAATTTACAAAGGTATAAGAAAAGTTATGTATAATATTATAAGATGGAGTGAAGATTTAATCATTACGGCTAGTTAGAATTTCATAAGGGGGTAAAGTTTTGAAAAAAGGTTTAACTATTCTTCTTGTTTGTCTATCATTTTTTGCAGGTTTTTTTACAAATAAGACTATTGCAAAGGAAGGCCAAGGATTGACCAAAACTCAAATGGAAAAATTAATCAATAGAAAGATTTCCGAAGATGAGTGGAAAAAAATGACTAGAGATGGAGATGTACAAATGATTGGTGGAGCAGACGAGCCTACACAAATTTTTACAAATTCAGATAAATAAAAATTAGAAGACAAAAAATTATGTAAAAAACTATGCTAAATATTTTGCCATAGCTTTGGTAAATTTTAAAGAAGGGGAAACTAATTGTAGTCTCCCCTTTTAATTATTTATAAAATTTTCTAAGTTTTCTCTGCTTTCTGATATTTTTTCTAGACTTGTATTTTCTTTTTTTAGATTTTCTTCTACTTCTTTTCGATTATATGTAAAGATTTCTCTTTCATTTTCATCTATATAATATAAATTGTCTAAGTTTTTTATTAGGGCAAGAGTTGTGGCTGCATTTTTAAACAAATCTTTTTTCTCTAAATTTTTATAATTTTTACAGAAGACTTTTAAGCCATAGGGTTCTTCTTCTGATAAAATTTTTATTTCACTTGTTTGAAAATTTTTTGGATATGCTTGCATATTAATTATTTGGGAAACTTTTGAGTTGTCGCCAACAAAATCGGTTTTAAAATCGTATATTGTCTTTTCCTTTTTTTGACAAGCTGAAAAAATAAAAATCACAGCAATAAAAAGTACTAAGTTAAATCTTTTCATTTCAATCCACCTCTTTATTAAAGCATAGCAAAAATAAAAAAAAGTCACAAGGACTTTTTAGGTGCATAGCTTACATTATAGTTCTTAAAAATATTCCAAAAATTAAAATTATTAAAAATATTAGGGTAAATTTGTAGTTCACGATTTTCTCCTAGAATTTATTTTAAAATTTCCTTTAATTCATTTATTAGAGTTAAGTTTGTAACATCGTATAAAAGTGGACTTACTGTGGCATAGTTTTGTCCAAGAAAATATACATCTGAATCATTGGTGCTATTTTCCTTTGGAAAGCCCCTTAGCTTCATGTTGTAACCTTCGCCGTCTTCTGATATGTCATATATGCTCATGACATCGGCACCAACTTTGCAGACCTCTATTCCCTTTAATTCTTCGTAATCGAGATAGGGAACATTAATATTTAAAACTTGCAACTTTTTAAAATCTTCAAGCTTATTAAAAACATCCATTGCAACTTTTGCTGCTGTTTCAAATTTTGAATGACCCTTAACCCATTGAGCTGATACTGCAATTGCCGGTATGTTAAATAAATTTGCTTCGATGGCTGCAGAAACTGTGCCTGAGTAGAGTACATTTGTGGCTGTGTTAAATCCAGAGTTAATCCCAGAGAAACAGTAGTCGAATTTTTCGTCTAAAAGATGTACTGCCGCTCTTACACAATCAGCTGGTGTGCCATATACGCAAAGGCTTCTTACATCTTCAAGTCCTTCTAATTTTGTATCTTGTACAATTAGTGGACTTTTAAAAGTTATTGCATGGGATTTTCCTGAATTTTCAACATTTGGTGCTGCGATTGTAATTTTGTGTCCCTCTTTAATAAGTGCCTTTGCTAGGACTTCTATACCTTCGGCGTTAATTCCGTCGTCATTAGTAACTAGTATATTCAAATTTTCCTCCCTTTAAAGTTCAAACACTTCCGATGGCAAAAATCTTGGTGCAACATCTATTGTGTAGTCTACATTATTTTCTTTATGTTCGGCTGAGAGCAAATCCTTAACTGTCTTTAGTGCTAATTCTGGCAAATTGTTGTCAGATGAAAGGTGTCCCAATAAAATTTTTTCTTTTTTCTTCTTTAACATCATTGATAGGACTTCTGCTGCATTTTCATTGGAAAGATGTCCCTTTGTAGACAAAATTCTTTGTTTTGTGGGATAAGGATAAGTTCCGTTTATTAACATATCAACATCGTGATTTGATTCAAGATAAAAAAGGTCAGAACCGTCCATTTTTTCCATTGCATCTGCGTTTACCCAACCTGTGTCTGTGAGAAGCGAAATTTTTTTGTCGCCAGTTACCACAAAACCACAACCACTTGCACAGTCGTGAAAAGTAGAAATAGGCATAATTTCTAAGTCTTTAAAGGTAAAGCTCTTTCCATTTTCAAAGATAAAAGTGTTTTTTGGGTCAAGCTTTTTCACAATAGGAAGCATTCCATCAAGAGTCATCATATTGGAAAAAACTTTTATATTATGTCTTCTCGACAAAACTCCCACAGATTTTATGTGGTCAATGTGCTCGTGAGTAACTAAAATTGCATCGATTTCGCTTGCCTTTACTCCAATTTTTTCTAAGTTGTCTTCAATTTTTTTGCCTGAAAGTCCAGCATCTATAATAATTTTTGTATTTTTATATTCAATATATTGGCAGTTGCCACTAGAGCCACTTGCCAATGAGCAAAATTTCATAAAAACCTCCAAGCTTATTCTAACACAGCGCCATTTATTTGTTAAGCTTAGTAATTGGATAGGACTGTGTATTCTCCGTCAGCAAATTCTACTTTCCAAGCTGGGATTGCACGACCATTTACTGCACGAGTTATGTCTTCAATATAGCCCTGGTCTTCGGGATTAAAATAAAAGCAAGGGATAATTTTTTCTATGGTCTTGTTGTAATAATCCACCTTATTTAATAGTGTCAAGAGTGCACGTGGTGCAGGTGCTAGATATATTTTTTGGTCGGATTTATCCATTACATTTAGCCAAAGTCTATCCATTGACATTACACCTCGCGAGTCGATGACAAAATTTGTGTAGGAACTTTCTACTGGTATGCTGTCGAAAATTTTTGTGTAATTTAAAATGTATTTATCGTCATCAATTTTGTAATAACTTAGATAAATATCCCTTGTATCGTATTTTTTGTCTAATAAAAATTTTTGGGCAATATTTTGGGCTTCTTCTAAACTGTCAATTTTATATTTATTTTCCTTAGTTCTATTTTCGTAGAAGGATCGTCTTCCATTAACGAGATTTATATATTCGCTGCCACAAGAAATTTCTGCAAGATCTGTACTTGGCCTTGCAATTTGACCCTTTCCATTAAAGTATCTGTCGTTGATGTCTTCCTCTGTTGAAGTTTCAAAGGAAACTAAAACTGATGGAAGTTTTTTAGTTTTTCTTGGGATTTTTGTGTCTAACTTAATATTTTTTTCAGCTAAAAGTTCTGTTACTTCTCTTACAAAATCCCTTGTTGTAGATTCATTTCTTAGTCTGAAATTTGTATAATTTGTGTAGAAAAATAAAATTGCATTGGCAACTAAGAGTGCTATTATTAAAGTTTTTTTAATTTTTTTCCAATCCATAATACTACCTAACCATCATTAACTTTCCAGTTTCTGTGTTAAAATAATAAATATTACCCATATATAGAATTTCGTAGGCAAGCATTGGTTCAGTTGCCTCGACATCATTAAAGCTTAGATATACTAAATTCAAATTTTCTATTGAATTTAAAACATCCATAGTTGAATTATTTTTAAATACATCTCTATTTTTATTAATGACTCTGTGAATATCTTTAAGATAAATTTTTTCTTTTTTGTAAATTGGGTTGTTGTCCTTCCTAATGTAATACTCTCTATAATTTTTTACAAATTCAGAATATACATCAATTTCAATAAAGCTGTGTTTCTTTGAAGGAAGCACTAAAGGAATTTGTCCGTCTTTTAGGTTAAAATAAAACCTATATCCAAGATTACCGTTGTAGTCACAAGGTTCAATTTTTTCAAGATAAATTCCATTGCTAATTCCAGTTTTTTGTGCAATAAACTCCACTGCTCTATTAAGGGATTTATTTAGATCTCTTGATTTCACATCAAAAAGTGATTCTAGAGAATATTCTATTATGCCGTCATAGGAAAGTGATAGGTACTCATTTTCGTATATATAAGTATTTTTGCCATCCACGGTAATTTCTCTAATGTAATCAATGGGAACGTCTAAAAACCTTTCGGCAAGAGTAGATTTTTTATCTTCTTCAAGATTATAAAGTCCAGACAAATAGGAAACCTTTTGAAGAGAAATATAATCTTCATTAGGAATATAAATATCCTTTTTAATTCCATAGGCTTCATAAAAATTTACAGAGCGAAGTCCCTTCTCCTTTACTTCAGCTATAATGTCGTCTATGGGGAAATCTACTTTAATATCCATTAATTTGTAAAAGTTTTTGCTACCAGAAATGTAAATTTCTCCAAGCTCAGATATATATATGGAGTCTACACTAAGGTTTATGTCGTTGTTATTTCTATTGTCGCCAATTAAATTTACAAAAACTGACCCCGATAATGGCGAATTAAATGTAAAAATAATGGATTTTTTCTTTTGTAGATTCAAATATTCTTCAGTACCAATTAATTTTAAATTTTCAGAAGTTGCCTTTTGTAGTTTTTCAGAAATATTTTGGGCAGTTTTTTTCCAATATTCAGAAAGGTCCGTAGTCATGTAATGTTCTCTATCGCCTAAGTTTGCAATAATTCTTTGTGGAGTTAAGATTTCTTTTAAAAATTCATTTACATCTCCAACTGTTTTTTTATTTTCGTCTCTCGTGTCAAAGGATAGCCAAAGATTTTTTGATTGGAAAACCAGTAGGAGTATTAAAAACATTATTGCAAAAGTGGATAAATATCTATGAAATTTCTTCATCTTTATCACCTGTTTTAAAGAGTAGAGTAATTGTTGTGCCTTCGCCAAAAACTGATTCTACTTTTAAATTTCCACCAAGGGATTTTATCATTTCGTTGGCAATAGATAGACCAAGCCCTGTGCCGCCCATTTCTCTACTTCTGCCCTTTTCCACGCGGTAAAATCTTTCTGTAATTCGTGGAAGATCTTCCTTTGGTATGCCAATGCCATTGTCTGAGACTTTTATTTCAACAAAATCTCCAACATTTTTTGCAAATATTGAAATTTTTCCAAAGTCTGGAGTGTACTTGCAGGCGTTGGAAATAATATTTGTAAGAATTTGGTCAGCACCATTTCTGTCGGCGTAAATGTCCTTTATGTCCATGGCAATGTCGAATTCGATTTTGTGATGCTTTTGCGTGATAAGTAGTGATTGAGATTCAATAGCCTCGTCAATAAATTCATAGGTATCAAATTTTACTAAATTCAAATTGTCCTTGTTGTAGTCTATATTTGATAGAGATAAAAGATCTGTAACAATCCTAGACATTCTTGAATTTTCTCTGTCGATTACTTTTAAAAATTTCTTTTCAGAATCAGAGTCTAGTTCGCTATCCAAAAGAGTTTCTGTGTAAGATTTAATTGTAGTAATTGGAGTCTTTAATTCATGACTTACATTTGCCACAAATTCCTTGCGCATAATATCAAGCATATGTTCCTTATTTACATCTTGGAGTACAATTATTAGTCCAGAGTTTATAAGGGCATCGGATTTATATGGGGCATACTTAATTTTGTAGAAAGTGTCGGAAATTTTTGTAAGCTCTTCGCCCTTTAGAGTATCTTCATTTTTGTAGTCGATATTGTAAAGATTTATACTCTTTAAATTTATTTCACGGTTAAAGTCCTTTTCAGAAATATTTAAAATTTTCTTGGCAATAGAATTTGCGTGGATCAATTTATTATTTCTGTCAATGGCAATTACACCTTCAGCCATATAATTAAAAATTGTGTTTAGCTTTGACTTTTCAAGATCCATTTTTTCTATGGTTTCGCGAAGTTCCTTTGTTAAAAAGTTAAACATCAGACCTAATTCGCCAATTTCGTCGTCGCTTTTAACTTCAACGCTTTGGTTAAAATTACCCTTTGCCATGGCTTTTGCCTTTTTTGTGATAGCACGAATTGGACCAGAAATGGAGTTGGCGATAAAATATCCCAAAATTGATGTGGTGATAAGAGAAATAATAGTTGCATAAGTAATTATTACTTTTGAGTCTTCTATTACAGAATAAATAGAATTTAAATTTCTCGTCATATAAATAATTGCAAGAATTTTTCCGTCGCCAGATAAAATTGGTCTTGCAATATGCTTTTCAACGCTGCCTTCGTTTTTATATTCAACAATTTTTTCGCGAGTATTGCCCTTTAATGCATCCATTACAAGTTTTGGCTCAATAAATTTATAGTTGTAGGCATCCTTTAAATCATCGGATGAAATATTTTTTGTGCTTGCAAGTATTTTTGGAGCTTCATCAGAAGAAATAATGTAAGCAGATTCTTCACTGGAAATACCCCAGTCTTTTAGGGTTGCATCAAGCTGGGGTAGTGTTTTATAATTATTATCTTTAAAAAAAGCTGAAGTTGTAGTTGCAAGTGTGTCCATGGTTTTTACCATGGAAGTAGTTGCAGTTTCTATCTGCACATTTTCAAGTCTATCTATTATAAAGGTAGAAGCGATAAACATGGAGATTAGAACAAGTACAACGTAAATTAAAACAAATCTCGATTTAATAGAGTGGCTCATTAGGATTCTCCACTATCTGCTGCAAATAAGTATCCAACTCCCCTTTTAGTCTTGATGTATTTAAAATCTTTATTTTCATCTTCGATTTTTTCACGGAGTCTTCTTACAGTTACATCAACTGTTCTTATATCGCCATAATATTCATATTCCCAAACTTCTTCAAGGAGTTCTTCTCTTGAAAAAACTATACCGGGATGTGAAGCTAAATATTTTAAAAGTTCAAATTCGCGAAGAGTGAGTTCGATGTTTTCACCATTTCTCTTAACTTGATATTTATTTAAGTCGATCTCAAGGTCCATTACCTTTAAGACTTTTGTATCTTCTTCCTTTTTTTCTTGTGAATCAAAGCGTCTTAGAACTGCCTTTACTCTTGCAAGGAGTTCTCTCATAGAGAAAGGTTTAACCACATAATCATCTGCACCAAGCTCAAGCCCAAGGACTTTATCAACTTCATCCTCTCTAGCTGTTAGCATAATAACAGGTACATCAGAAAATTTTCTTATTTCTCTAAGGGCCTCAAACCCATTTAATTTTGGCATCATAATGTCAAGTAGAATTAAACCGTAATTGTTCTCGCCTGCAAGTTCAATTGCACTTTTGCCGTTGTCGGCAGTGTCAATTATATATCCTTCTTTTTCAAAATTAAATTTTATAATTTCAGAAATTGCAGATTCGTCGTCTACTACGAGTATCTTCTCTTCCATAAAACCATCCTTTGTTATTTTTTATCAATTCTTGTGAAAATTTCGTTGCTTCCCTTTTCTGAATAGAGAATTAATAGAGTTTTTGTATCAAGTATTCCATCTATCTTTAAAATCATATCATAAAACCTTGTGAGGTCTGAAGTATTTACAGTTTTTATTCTTAACATAATGCAATGTTCGCCTGTAACTCTATAACATTCAAAAATTTTAAAATTTTCATCTTTTATTTCCATTATTTTAGAAATTAAATTTTCAAAGTTATTTGTATTAACTTTTGCAAGGACATAAGTGTCTACATTGTAGCCAATTTTTTGCCAATCAACTAAGACTTTATATCCCTTAATAAAACCAGCATCTTCCATTTTGTATATTCTTCTGTGGATTGCAGGTCTTGTAAGATTTAACTGTTTTGAAATATCTTCATGACTCATTCTTCCATTTTTTCTTAAAAGTTCTAAAATTTCGATATCTATTTCATCTAAATTTTCATTTTTTTTCATAAAGATTCTCCCTGTTACGAATTGTATAATTTTTTTTTACTAACTTTACTTTATTTTAACATAAATTGAAAAAAATAAAATATATTTAAACACTGTAAAAGATTATGTAAATTACAAAATTAATATTTAATAAGCGATAAATCTTTATAGAGATTATAAAATAGTATATAATAACTTGTACGGAGGCTCTTATGGAAAATTTTTCAGCTCTTAGTTTTAGAAAAATGGAAGTAGAGGATGTTTTTACTTTTAGAAATTGGGGAAAACATAATTCAATTTTGTTTTTAGAATACAATTTTATTGAAGATGGAGAAGAAAATATTATTGCTTGGTTTAATTGGAAGACTAAGAGACCTTTTTCAGAGTATTATGTAATTCTTTTAGAAGAAAAAGTAATTGGCTACTTATCCTTAAAAAATATTAATATTTTTTTAAAAAGAGGAGAACTTGGAATAGTGCTTGACCCAAATTATGTAGATAAGGGCATTGGCAAAAAAATTCTAAAAATATTTTTAGACTATCTAAAGAGTAGAAATTTTAAAAAGATAATTTTATTTGTAGCAGATTACAACAAAAGAGCAAAAAAAGTTTACAATAGCCTTGGATTTACAAAAAAGTATGAGTTCCTTATGCGCTTTACTAATGGAAAATATGAGGAAAATAATTTGGATTTTAAAAATAACAGCAAATCCTTTAAAATTATTTTTAATAGAACTTTTTATTACGCCATAAAAATGGAACTAGACCTTGAAAGAGATTGGTGAGATATGTTTTTACTTGAAAAAAATAAATATGACCTTGGAGAAACTTCCATAGAAAATATTTTTATAAATGATTTTATGCCAGGTGCCAATGGTGAATTTGTTAAAGTTTATATCCTCGGATACAAATTTGCAAAGGAAAATAGAGAAGACTTGACTAATGAAAAACTCGCCGATTACCTTGGCATACTGGAATCTGATGTCAATAGAGCTTGGCAATATTGGCAGAAGATGGGCATAGTTGAAATAGAAAATGAAAAGATAAAGTTTGTTAATTTAAAGGAACTTTATATTAAAAATGTTTACAATTTGAAAGAAGAAAAAAAGAAGGACAAGGGTTACTCGGAAATTGTAGAGAATCCCGTTTATGCAAATTTACTTACTCGAGTAGAATTTTTGATGAGAGAACCTATTGCTCCAATGAAAAAAATTGATATTATTAATTGGATTACATCTTACAATATGCCAGCTGATTTAATCGAAGAGGCATTTTTTTATACAACGGAAATTAAGGGAATTTACAGTGTTTCCTATGCTGAAAAAGTTGTAAGGAATTGGTCCCGTGATAATATTAGGACCATGGAAGATGTTGAAAAATCTTACATTGAACACGATGTAAAATATTATAGATATAAAAAGGTCATGAGGTATATTGGAGTGGACAAAAAATTTTCTCAAGCTGATTTTAATATTATTAATTCTTGGTTTGATGAATTTAATTTTTCAAAGGATTTAATCCTCGCCGCTTGCAATAGAACTTCAAAAATTTCTAAGCCAAATGTAAATTATGTTGATGCTATTTTGAGAAAATGGAGGGAACTTAACATTAATTCAGTTGAAGAGATTGAAGAAAAGGACCAAAAGAAGAAAAAGAGAAAACCAACTGCTTTTCATAATTTTAAGCAAATTACAGATAAATATTCAGAAGATGAATTAGTTGATGTTGCAATGCGAAAACAGCGTGAAGGTTTTAAAAAATTAGGTGTTGATTATGGAACTCACGGCAAAGATAAGTAATTATTACGAAAACTTGAGAAAGAAAAATATTGAAACTCATGAAAAAAGAGTGGAAGAAATTTACAAAAAAATTCCAGAAGTGAGAGAAATCGACGGACTTATTAGAGATATTGCTCTAAGGGCTTCCATTGAACAGATAAAAAATCCAAATCAAGATAAATCCATAGAGCAGTCAGAAAAAATTTATAAATTAAAACTTAAAAAGATGGAGTTTTTAGAAAAAATGGGTTATCCTAGAGATTACCTAGAAGAGATATACACTTGCAAGGATTGTCATGATACAGGTATCAATGAAGACAATGAGAAATGCCACTGCTTAAAGAAATTAATTGTATCTGAACTATACGACATGAGCTCAATTTCCTATATGCTTGACAAAGAAAATTTCGATAAATTTGATTTGAATGTTTTTTCTGAAAAAGTTTATGAAGAATTTAATATGTCGCCAAGAGAAAATATGAAAAATATCCTTGCCATTTCAAAAAGTTTTATAAATAATTTTGATGAAAAAAATGATGTAAATTTACTTTTATGGGGACCAACAGGTCAGGGCAAGACCTTTTTACTCAATTGCATAGCCTCTGAACTTATAAATAAAGACGCAATAGTAATTTATCAGACAGCCTATGAAATTTTAAATACAATTGAAAATAGAAAGTTTAAGAATATAGATGATGATAGGTACAATTTGTACTTTGAGTCCGATCTTTTAATCGTAGATGACCTTGGTATTGAACTTGTAAATTCTTTTACAACATCAGAGATTTTTAACATTATTAATACAAGACTTTTGCGAGGAAGAAAAACTTTAATTTCTACAAATTTATCGCCTAAAGAACTTTCAGAAACTTATACTGATAGAGTTTTTTCGCGAGTTTTTCAAAAATTTGTGCCAATTAGATTTTTTGGACCAGACCTTAGATGGCAATGAAGGGAGAAAAGATGAAATTATCAAAGAGAATTGAAGAGGTAGAGTATTCTGCAATAAGAAAGCTTACACCCTATGTTGACAAGGCTAAAAAAGAGGGTAAAAAACTTTATGAACTTAATATTGGTGCACCGGATATTGACGTGCCAGATATTTATTATGACACCTTCCACCAATTTAGAAAGGGACCACTTCCCTATGCTCATGCACAAGGACTTCGTGAATTAAGAGAGGCAACTGCAATTTATTATAAAAATAGAAATATAAATTTTGATGCAGATGATATTTACATTACAAATGGAGCAAGTGAAGCTATTTTATTTACCTTTCAAGTTATTGCTGATGAGGGAGCTAGCGTTCTTACAACTGACCCCTTTTACACAAACTATATGACAGTTTTTGAGCAACTTGGCGTTGAATTAGATGCTTTTAAAACTGATCCAGATAAGGGTTTTGCACTTCCTGAAGAAGAGGAAATTGAAAAGCATATTACAGACAAGACTGTGGCAATTTTACTTTCAAACCCAACTAATCCAACAGGAGCGCTTTATTCTGAAGAAGAAATTACTAGAATAGTTAATCTTGCAAAAAAATATGATTTATTCATTATAGCAGATGAAGTGTATAGAGAGTTTGTCTACGATGGCAATACTTATAAATCCTTTGGAGAAGTGGAAGGAATAGAAGAAAACTTAATTTTAATCGATTCAATTTCAAAAAGATTTGGCGCTTGTGGTGCAAGAATTGGTTCAATTGCATCAAAAAACAAAGCTTTTAACGATGGAATAAATAAACTTTGTAATTGCAGGCTTGCTGCACCAACTATTGAACAAATGGCTGCTGCAAAGTTATATGGAATTGACAAAAGTTATTTTGAAGAAGTAAACAAAGAATATCAAAAAAGGCGCGATGTAATTTACGAAGAATTAATTAGTATTCCAGGAGTAAAAGTAGAAAAGCCAAAGGGAGCTTTTTATGTAATGCCAAAACTTCCCGTTGACGATACAGAAAAGTTTGCAATTTGGATGATTGAAAATTTTGATATTGACGGAGAAACTCTCGTATTTGCACCAGCAAAGGGATTTTTTAAAAACAAAGAAGACGGAAAGCAAATGATAAGACTTGCTTTTATATTAAATACAGATGCTCTTAAAAAAAGCATGAAAATTTTAAAAGAAGGCATTAAGGCTTATGTGAGTGAAAATGAAAAAAGATAAAATTTTAAAAATTCTAGAAAAAATTCTAATTTTTATAGTAACACTTATAATGATTTCAGTTTTAGCAAATCAATATATAAAGACAAGCGCAGGAGCGATAAACGAGAGCTTAAGAATGGTACAAATTATTCTCGCAATCGTGATAGTATTGTTAACTCTTTTAATGGCAGTTATAAATAAAAATAGAGCATTG
This sequence comes from Peptoniphilus sp. SGI.035, assembly GCF_050315115.1. Lineage (NCBI taxonomy): Bacteria > Bacillati > Bacillota > Tissierellia > Tissierellales > Peptoniphilaceae > Peptoniphilus > Peptoniphilus sp. SGI.035. The sequence goes on along the minus strand of NZ_JBNPOJ010000002.1, from coordinate 6,948 downwards.
TTTTTTATTTTAATAGGATTTTATGCTTTGACGGGAATTTTGTTTTTTATCTTTAAATCTGCAAATAAAATTTAAAGTTAATTATTTTTAACTTTAATTAGCTAAATATGTTATAATTAAAAAACATGGAACTGTCATAGGCAGTTCCTTTTTCAAAAAAGAGGAGAATTATGAATCTATTACTTATAACATTGGTACTATTATTGGCGATAATCGCCATGAAAATTTCAAACAGGTCAGGTCTTCCATCATTGCTGTTATTCTTGGCACTTGGAGTTTTATTTTCAGCACTGGGATATGATTTTAACAATTATAAAGTTGCAGAAAATATTGCCGCTATTTCACTTATGATAATAATTTTTTACGGTGGTTTTGGCACAAACTGGACAATGGGTCGTCCTACTGCTAAAGAGGCTATAAGTCTTGCTACCTTGGGAGTTTTTGCAACTGCAATATTAACTGGACTTTTTTGCCATTATATTTTAAAAATTAATTTTTTGGAATCAATGCTACTTGGTTCAGTTGTTGCTTCAACAGATTATGCTTCTGTATCAAATATTTTAGTTTCAAAAAATTTAAACTTAAAATATTCCACGGCATCACTTCTCGAAATTGAAAGTGGCTCTAACGACCCTACTGCATACACAATGACAATGGTGTTTTTGTCTATTTTATCGGGATATAGTGTTTCAGTTCCAGTAATTATTTTGCAACAAGTTGTCATTGGAGTTCTTGGTGGATTTTTACTTGGATTTATTTTTATAAAGATTATAAAAATATTATCCCTTGACGAAGAGGGTCTATTCTCAGTTTTTATAGCGACTATGATGTTGGGAACCTATTCTCTAACATCACTTGTTGGTGGCAACGGGTATTTAGCACTATACATCCTTGGAATTTACATTGGAAATCACGAATTTAGAAGAAAAAGAGATGTAGTTTTTTTCTACGATGGGCTTTCAACAATATTTCAAATTGCAATGTTCTTCTTATTGGGACTTCTATCTGACATACATTTAATAATAAGGGCAATACCAATTGGATTTATAATTACAATATTTATGTTGCTTGTAGCAAGACCACTTTCAGTTTTTGGACTAATGGCACCCTTTAAAATGAAAAAAAATCAGTTGACATTAATTTCCATTGCAGGACTTAGAGGAGCAGCAGCCATTGCCTTTGCTATAATGGTTGTGAACTCTGGATTAAATATTTCCATTGACATTTTCCACATAGTTTTTGTAATTTGTATATTTTCACTTTTAATACAGGGAACAGCGCTACCCTTTGCAACTAATAAGCTGGATATGTATGATCCCGACGACTCAGTTTTAAGGACCTTTAACTATTATTCAGATAAGACAGATCTTGAATTTATAAAAACTTATGTTGCAAAAAATTCTCCATGGGTAAATAAAAAAATATCAGAGATAAAAATAGCTTTTAATATAATTATTGCAAAAATCGAAAGAGATAAAAAGAGCATTGTACCAAGGGGCAACACCGATCTAAGAGAAGGAGATGTAGTTGTACTAGGTGGCGAAGCTTACTTTGATTCAACAGGTCAGGATCTATTAGAAATAAAAATTTCTGAAACGCATAAATGGGCAGGTAAAAGAGTAAAAGACATTGACATAGATAAGCATGAACTTATAATTATGGTGCAAACTCCAAGTGGAGATATAATTGTGCCAAGGGGCGACACTGTTTTAAATCCTGGAGATAGAGCAGTTATTTCTAAAGAAACAAATGAAATAGAAGATCCAAAATAGGAGGAATTATGTCGGATTTTAAAGAAATAAATGAAGCTAGGGATGCACTTTTGGATTTAAGAAATGAAATTGATGAAGTTATAAAAAACACAGAAAGTGCAAGCAGGTGGAGTATGTTTGACATTTTTGCAGATTCCGGTATAGTGGGATTTGTAAAAAGATCAAAAATAAAGGACATCAACAAAGGTTTAGAAATTATTCGAGAAAAATTAGAAATTGCAAAAAAAGAACTTGGCGATTTAAGATTAAATTTAGACGAGGAAATAAGCGATACAGACTACGACTTTTTTGTAGATGTAATTTTTGACAATATATTTACAGACCTTCGAGTGAATAGAGAAATAAAAGAGATAAGAGAAAATTTATACAATCTTCGTGAAAGAGTTGAAGAAATTTTAAAAAAATTAAATTAAATCTTGACAGAAAAAATTAAAGATGCTAACATAGTTAAAAATAAAAAATAAACCGTTTGAAGAGAAGAGTAATCTTACTTAGAATTTTACAGAGAACCCCGTTTGGTGAAAGGGGCAAAGGAAAAGAAAGATGAACATGGCCTCTGATGGGATTAGTCGATATTAGACTTTTACGGGAGCTCCCGTTATAGAGATAGAGTATGTTGGTACTTGAGAGTGGCATTTATGCAAAATAGGTGGTAACGCGGAAAATTTCGTCCTTATTGTTTTTTAAAACAGTAAGGACTTTTTTTATACATTCTCAAGATGGATTGAAAAGGAGAAAGAAAATGACAAAAATTTTAGCACCAAGTAAGTACGATGTAGTAGGATCTTTTTTAAGACCAGTTGAACTAAAAATAGCAAGAGAAAAATTTAAAAAGGGAGAAATAAATTCCCAAGAACTTAAAAAAGTTGAAGACAGAGAAATTGAAAAACTAGTTAGAAAAGAAAAAGAAGCTGGATTAAAAATTATATCTGATGGAGAATTTAGGAGAAGCTGGTGGCACTACGATTTCTTTTGGGGACTAGAAGGAATTGAAAAATATATTTTAAAAGAAAACGAGCTAATTCACTTCCATGGCGAAACATTAAGACCAGAAGGAGTAAAAATAGTAGGAAAAATTGGCGGAAAAAATCATCCCTTCTTAGAGCATTATAAATTCATAAAAGGCTTTGAAGATGAAAATACTGCAGCAAAACAAACAATTCCAGCCCCTGCACAACTTCTAAGAACTGTTTATAAGCAAATAGGCAGCGGAGAAGTTTACGAAGATGAAAATAAATTTGTAGAAGATGTGGCTAGAGCTTACGGAGAATTTTTCCACGAAATTTATGAATTGGGTTGCAGAAATTTACAAATTGACGATTGTACATGGGGTGCATTAGTAGACGAAGACGCCACAAAAATTTACGAATCTGATGGCAAGAATATTGAGGACTTAAAGAAAATTTATCTAGAAATAAACAATAGAGCAATAGAAAATGCACCAGAGGGATTAAATATCACGACTCATATTTGCAAGGGAAATTACAAATCATCCTTTCACTTTAAGGGAGGTTACGATGCAGTAGCTGATTATGTACTTGCAAGAGAAAATGTATCTGCCTTCTACCTTGAATACGATGACGAAAGAAGTGGCGATTTTAAAGCACTTTCTAAAATTCCAGAAGGCAAGAAGGTAGTCCTTGGCATAGTAACAAGCAAAAGACCAGAACTTGAAGACAAAGAAAAATTAAAGGAAAGAATAAAAGAAGCATCACAATATATACCACTAGAAAATATATGTATTTCACCACAATGTGGCTTTTCATCAACAGAAGAAGGAAATACATTGACAGAAGAAGATCAATGGAAAAAAATTGCACTACTAAAAGAAGTTGCAGAAGAAATTTTAGGATAATTTTAAACATAATAATTAAAAATCTCCGATAGCTCGGGGATTTTATTTTTTATATATGCACACACATAGAAGAAAACTTATAACTTTTTATCCTTTTATCTTAATTAAAAAATAAAATTGTATTTTTTAATTTAAAATTATTAAAAATATTTTTAAAACAAAAAGAACCCACTTAGTGCTATAAACTAGAAGAATTCTGTATTTAATTGAATCCTAAACTTTATATAAGAATTGGTTTAAACAGATACAAAAGATTTATTAAAAAGTAAAATGTTTTCAATATTATGTAAATATACTAGACGACATATTTATTTTTGGATATAATTAATTTGATCTTGCAATTATAATATGAGAGGAGACAAAAAATGCAAGATTCACAAAAGAAAATCAAGTGGTATATGCTGTCATTTATGGCATTCTCCACTTTATGGGGCTTTGGAAATGTTGTTAACGGTTTCGTATTCTTTAACGGAATTCAAGTAATATTTTCATGGGTCCTAATGTTCGCACTTTATTTTATACCTAATGCCCTAATGGTAGGGGAACTTGGTTCTGCTTTCAAAGACGAAGGTGGTGGAGTTACTTCATGGATTAGAGCAACTTCAAGCGATAAGCTAGCTTATTATGCAGGTTGGACTTATTGGGCTTGCCACATCACATACATTGCTTCTAAGGGTTCTGGTGGACTAAAGGCAATGAGTTGGATGTTCTTCCAAAATGCAGAAGTTTATGACTCATTCCCTACTGTGTATGTTCAACTAGCAACTTTAGCAGTATTTTTAATATTCTGTTGGGTAGCCAGCAAGGGACTTAATCCACTTAAAAACTTGGCAACTATTGCTGGTTCTAGTATGTTTGTAATGGGAATTCTTTACATCTTAATGATGTTCGCTGCACCAAAAATTAATCCTAATGGTGGTTATCAAGCTATGGACTGGTCACTTGACAATTTAATTCCAACATTTGATATGAAGTATTTTACAAGTTTATCAATACTTGTATTTGCCGTTGGCGGAATTGAAAAAATGAGTCCTTATGTAAATCACATGGATGGAAATTCTTCAACTGAATTTCCTAAGTCAATGATTTTTGCAGCAGTAATGGTAGTTATTTCAGCTATATTTGGTACTATTGCAATGGGTATGATGTTTGACCCTGCTATAATTAATTCTGATCCAGCAACATTTGACTCTTATGCAGCAAATGGTGCTTATTGGGCTTTCCAAAAATTAGGAGAATATTATGGCGTTGGCAATGCAATTATGATTATTTACGCATTGTGTAACATGATCGGTCAATTCTCTACACTTGTTGTAAGTATTGATGCACCACTAAGAATGCTACTTGACGACGACAGAACAAATAAATATATACCAAGAAAGCTTCTTAAGAAAAATAAATACGGAGCTTACATCAATGGTATTAAACTTATTATAGTTCTTGCAGGTTCTATTATTCTTGCACAAGTTCTTGTGCCAGGAGCTGCAACTGTATTAAGACAACTTACAAAACTTAATTCAATTACAATGCCACTTCGCTACCTATGGGTATTTTTGGCATATATTTACTTGAGAAAGAATAGAAAAGATGTAAAAAGAGATTTCTTCTTTACTCGTAACCAAGGCATTGCATTATTCTTCGGATTTTGGTGCTTTATAGTAACATTAGCTTGTTGTATATTGGGTATGATTTCAGATGACCCAATGCAAATGGCACTTAATGTAATAACACCACTTGTACTTGTTGCGCTTGGAGTAATTTTACCAAAGATTAGAGCAAATGAAGACAGAAAACTTAGCTAATTTCTTAAAGGAGGAAGCATGAATTATTTAGAAACTTCAAAGGAATTGTTAGAATTTATTAGAAAAAGCGCAAGTATGTTCCACACAATTGACACTGTGAAATCTTATCTTGATGCAGAAAACTTTATTGAACTAAAGGAAGGCGAAAGCTGGAATATTGAAAAGGGCAAAAATTATTACACAACTAGAAATGGTTCAAGTGTAATTGCTTTTAAAGTAGGTAAAGATCTTTCAGATTATCACTATCAACTAGTAGCTTCTCACTCTGATTCTCCAACATTTAAAGTAAAGAGTATTCCAGAGCTTGAAGGTCCAGAAGATTATATAAAATTAAATGTCGAAGTATATGGTGGACCAATTGACTCCGTTTGGTTTGACAAACCTCTTACAATAGCAGGAAGAGTATTAGTTGAAGAAAAAGATGAGATTGTATCTAAACTTTTATACATCGACAAAGATATTTTAATTATTCCAAATGTAGCAATTCACATGAATAGAGATGTAAATAAGGGCTATAATTATAATAGACAAGTAGATTTGCTTCCATTATTTACAACAGGAGCTATGAAAAAGGGCGATTATGATAAAATGATTGCAGATGAACTTGGAGTAAATGTTGATCAAATTATTTCTAAAGATTTATTCTTAGTAAATAGGCAGGAAGGAAAAATTTGGGGATACAAGGATGAATTTGTATCTTCACCTAAACTTGACGACTTAGAATGTGCCTTCACTTCACTTAAAGCATTTATTCAAGGTTCAAATGATAAGGCTGTAAATGTATATTGTTGCTTTGACAACGAAGAAGTTGGTTCAAATACAAAACAAGGTGCAATGAGTACATTACTTCAGGATGCATTAAAAAGACTAAATGCATCTCTTGGCTTTGAGGAAGAAGAATACCACAAGGCTGTGGCAAAATCCTTCTTAATAAGTGCAGACAATGCCCACGCAGTTCATCCAAATCATAAAGAATTAACTGATGATGAAAATAAAACTTTCATGAACAAGGGAATTGTTATAAAAGAAGCGGCAAATCAAAAATATACATCAGATGCTTTTTCACAAGCAGTATTTAAAAAGATTTGTGCTTTAGCAGATGTACCAGTTCAACACTTTGCAAATAGAAGTAATATGCAAGGAGGTTCAACTCTTGGAAACCTATCTAACACACAAGTTTCACTTCACGCAGTTGACATTGGACTTCCACAACTTGCAATGCACTCAAATTATGAAACAGCTGGCGTAAAGGATCCAGTTTATATGATTAAAGCACTTACAAAATATTATAACTTAAATATTAAAATTGACGGAGCATCAAAAATTTCTATTGAAGAATAATTTTTGCTTACAAATAAAAATTATTTGAGTAAAATTAAAAAACACTTAAAGAGCGGACTTATAAAGTTTGCTCTTTTTTTTACGAGATATCCAACTTGATTTCGTGATTTTATATTTAAGTCTTTATTAAAGATCTTTCGCATAATCTTTTTTGTGTAAAAGGGAATAAAATACTTTA